>NZ_JADNPO010000016.1:0-60511 GCF_015558105.1 Holdemania sp. 1001095H_141210_F2 | reverse complement strand
TTTTTTTATGCTCAAGAAAAAAAGGCGTTGGTTTCCACCAACACCAAAATTTATAGAACCAAAAAACCCCAAACTGCGGATACCGACGCAGGCTGGGGTTTTTCTTTACGCTTCCACTCTCTTTTTAATTTTTTTGCTGAGCTGCGGGTGATCCAGATAACACTGCGTCACGCTGACGATCATGTTGACATCGTAGGATCCACCGATGGAATAAGAAAGCTTCATAATGTCTCTGGTCAGATCTTCCAGATCATCGCAATCAACCTGACTGGCCTGAAGCTTCCGGGCTACGATTTGTTTGCAGGATTCCAAATCCTGCACGGTCGCAAAATCAAACAGGATTGATTCTTTCATGTCATTTCCCACCCTTTGATTCAATCATAGCATAATATTTTGAAGTTTCAATTAAATTGAGATGACCGGAAGAAATAACCATGGTAAAATAATTCAGGAATTATCGTATTTTTTAGATAGGGGTATTTATGAAGCATATATTCATCGTAAATCCGACTTCCGGCAAAGGGGACGGAAAACGGGCTGCGGCCGCGATTCGAAAAGAAATCGAACAGAATCATCTGGACGGCGAAATCCGACTGACTGAATACGCCGGACACGCTCAGAAGCTGGCGGCGGAAATCCAACCGGATCCGGAAACGATCGTCTATGCGGTCGGCGGCGACGGTACGATCTGGGAAGTGCTCAACGGTCTGCCGCAGGGATTGCGCATGGGCATCCTGCCCAGCGGCACAGGGAATGACTATTACCGGATGATCGACCGGCGCAAGCTTCCCTTCGCGCAGATGCTGCACGAAACCATTCAGGGCAAACAGGTGGAGGTTGACTTTGGGCAATGTCATCACTGGCGCTTCCACAACTGCACGACGCTGGGCTTAGACGCACGGGTCAACGATCTGGCAATCAAATTATATCAGAATTACCCGCTCCCGCGGTTTTCCGTCTACGGGCTGGCAGCGGTCCTGTGCGCGCTGAAGCCGGCGCCGTTTGAACTGGTGTTAAAGACGAAAACGGAGACAATCCGGCAGAAAGCGATCATCGCCGCCGTGATGAACGGCAGCTGCTATGGCAATGGCTTTATCGCTGCGCCGCAGGCGGATCTTCAGGACGGCTTATTCGACGTCTGCATCATTGAACCGCTGACGTTATGGGAAACGTTATGTCTGATGCCGAAATACAAACAAGGCAAGCACACCCATTTGAAGCAATGCAAAATGCTGCGGGCCTCTGAAATTGAGATTCATGTCGACAAGCCGATCTTAATGCAGTCGGACGGCGAGGGCTTTACCTCCAATCATGTGCAGATCACGACCGGACCGTACAAGCTGCCGCTGATCGTGCCGCAAGCTTCACCGTTAAAAGCTAAATAAAAATCCTGAATTCTGACTTTCATAAAGCAGCACTCAGGATTTTTTCTCTGTCTAATCTCCTTTTCAACGCCAGTCATCAGCGGATAATCGCTTCAAAACGTGCATGAATCAAATCAGCTAAGAGTTGCGGCGCCATTTCAATCTGCGTGCCGATCTGACCGCCGCTGAAGAGAATCGTTTCATAATCCAAAGCCGATGAGTGAATCACCGTCGGAAACAACTTTTTCATACCAATCGGGCTGCAGCCGCCGCGGATATACCCGCTGACACCCAGCAGATTTTTAACCGGAATCAATTCGACAGCCTTTTCATTGACCGCCTTCGCGGCTTTTTTTAAATCCAGCTCCGCCGCCACCGGAATCACAAATACATAACAGGCTTTGCTTGACGCCTGCGTGATCAGCGTCTTGAAAACATGCGCCGGATCCTCGTTCAGCATCGCCGCCACGCTCACCCCGTCGACCGCTTCCTTATCGTGGTGCGGATAGGTATGCACCTGATAGGCAAGCTTCTGCTTGTCCAACAGCCGCATCGCGTTCGTCTTGACTTCTTTCATCGCTTACTCCTCTTTCCATTTCATGAATTCCGGATTTATTATAGCACGATCCTCCAACAGGAAAAGAAAAACCATCCCCGCACAGGAGGATGGCTTGCTTTAACCCCAAAAATTAATAGTTGGTCGGGCGCAGCATGAAGTAGCTCTTCGGATGCGCACAAACCGGGCAGACTTCCGGAGCGCTTTCGCCGATGTGCAGATGTCCGCAGTTGCGGCACTCCCAAACCTGTTCGCCTTTGCGGACAAAAACTTCGCCGCTTTCAATGTTCGCCAACAGCTTCAGATACCGTTCTTCATGCGTCTTTTCGATCGCAGCGACGCCTTCCATCGTCTTGGCAATCGCGTCAAAGCCTTCTTCGCGAGCTTCTTCCGCCATCTTCGCGTACATATCGGTCCATTCGTAATTTTCACCGGCTGCCGCGTCTTTCAGATTGTCAACTGTCGAAGGCATTCCGCCATGCAGCAGCTTAAACCACAGCTTCGCATGTTCTTTTTCATTATTGGCCGTATCTTCAAACAACGCCGCGATCTGCTCGTAGCCATCCTTTTTCGCCTTGGACGCATAGTAGGTATACTTGTTGCGGGCCTGGCTTTCACCGGCGAATGCGGTCATCAGATTCTGTTCAGTCTTTGTGCCTTTCAAATCTTTCATGTTAATCTCTCCTTTTCTTTAGCGGCCAACCGATTTACAGTTGGCAATGAGTTGACAGCCCGCTTATGCGCGCTGCTCTCTACCCTCTATTTTACCAGAGATTTCCAGAATTGCCAGAGTTAGCCTGAAGAAAGTTCGAAACTCGGCAGGATTACACGCCGGATAATCGGCGCAGCAGCGATTCGCCCCGGCAGAACAGATAGCAGCCCATGCCCGCTGCCAGAGCTGTCATTCCCAATGCAATCACCGCCATCATCATAGCCGGCTCCAACGGCGCCCAGAACAAGAGTGCGGCAATGATCAAAAAGCTGAACCCCATCCCGGCAAAGACGGTGATCATCGTGCTCAGACTCTGCTTCACCACGACGATTTCCCGATCATAATCAAAGCGCGGAAAGTGCAGGTTGACGATCAAACCGAACAAACCTGAGCACAGCGCCGCCAACAGGGTCAGTGCCAATAAAAGCAAGGTTGTGACCGGCGCAAAATGATACACGAAGCTCAGGATCAGAATGCTCAGCCAGCTGACCGGCACGTTAAGCAGCAGGTTCAAAGCCAGCTTCGCTCCCAGATAGCGGTTGGCCGGAATTGGCAGCGATCTTACAATCCAGAAGTTTTTGCCTTCCAGCGAGATCGAAGTCGCCGTGATGGGACAGATCATCGCGCAGAACAGACATGCCGCCAAAAGCAACATCGCAACCGGGTCGGCAAAGGCGCCGAAATCAGCGCCGCTTTCCAGCATGACCTGAACCATCAGATCCTTCTGCACCGCCAGCAGCACCGCACACAGCGCCACCATCACCGGGCCGACCATCGTGTTCATCACTAACGATGTCGAACCGAAATACCGCCGCAGCTCCTTGCGCAGCAGCGCCGCGTTCATCGAAGAAGCCTCCAGCTTCACCTTCCCACCGGCTTTGACCGGCGTCGTCCGCGCTTTCTGATTCAGCGCGTTCCAGATCGGCGCGATCAAAACAAGAAACAGAATCAGAACCAGCGAAGAAAGTCCGATCAGCTTCAGCAGCGCAAAGAGATTCCCGTTGATCATCGCCATCGTCAGCCAGTACACCGGAGCCAGCCACGTCTGAATCGGCTGAATCAGCGCGGCAAGGTCCTGCGCCTGCCCGGTCTGTCCCTGAAACAACGTCATGACTGTCATCAAGCCGATCACCATTCCCAACGACAACACGTTGCGGATCAGCACCGGATGTTTGAGACGGCTGGAAATCAGACGCACGGCAACCGCCGCCAGACACGCCACACTCATCGGTACGATCGGCAGAAACAGCTGGCCGATCAGTCCATACAGCAGAAATGTCGCGGGCATCGCATAGCGCAGCTGAAACAGCGCCATCATCGGCAGCGTCAGAAACGCGCTGTAGATCAGCATCATCGCAACTAAAGCGACCAGTTTGGACATCAGGATCTGACGCCGCGTCAGCGGCATGCTTGCCAACAGATCATAATCCTGAAAGTCAAATAAATACCCTTGCGCGTGATAGAAACCAAAAACCAGAATCAACCCGAACGCTGCGCTCAGCATCGACAGCGGGATCAGCATGTTCAGTTCCGTCGGCACACTTTCGATCATCGCCCAGCTGTATAAGCCCGACAATCCGATCAGCATCGCCGCCGCCAAAAGCACCAGCAGGGAACTGAATTTCTTCCGGCCGCCGAAGGTGCGGGCCATCTGCCAGATCAGCTGCTTCAGCGAAAGCCGGATCAGGACAAACGTTCTATTCATGATCGGCCAGCTCCAGGAACACCTGTTCCAGCGACTGGTTGCCCGTGACTTCCTCCATCGTACCCAGCGCCGCCAGACGTCCATCTTTTAAGATCCCGACATGATCGCAAAGCTTCTGCGCGACTTCCAGCACATGCGTCGAGAAAAAGATCGTATTACCGCGGTCGCAATGCTCGCGCATCAGTTTTTTCAATAAGAAGGAAGCTTTCGGATCCAGACCGACAAACGGCTCGTCCAATACCAGCAGTCTTGGTTCATGCAAGAATGCGCTGATCAAAGCCAGCTTCTGCTTCATGCCATGCGAATAACTGCTGATGGGCATCGCCAACGCCCCTTCCAGCTCAAACAATGCCGCATATTTCCGGATCCGCTTCGTCCGGGTTTCTTTGTCAATCTGATAGATGTCGGCCACGAAGTTGAGATATTCATCTCCGCGCATGATATCGTAGAGATCCGGATTATCCGGGATATATGCGAGATTCTGTTTGCATACTAGCGGTTCCTGACGGATCGAATGCCCGTCGATCCAAATTTCGCCCTCGTCGAAGTCCAGAATCCCGACGACCGATTTGATTGTCGTTGTTTTGCCTGCGCCGTTGGGACCGATGAATCCGAAGATCTCGCCGTTTTCGCACGTCAGATCGAGATGATCCACCGCCGCCTTGGCGCCATAGCGCTTCACTAAGCCTTTTATTTCCAGCATTTTACTTCTCCTTTTCCTTTTTCCTGAACAACAGCCAGGAATAACCCATCGGCAGCAGCGCCGCGGTAAAAATCAAAATCAAGATGACCGCCGTCCGCCAGGCCAGCGGCGCAAAACAGCTCAGCAGAAGCAGTACGCCCACCACGCAGAAGCAATACCCACCGAAGCGCTGGGTTTTATTCCAGTTATCGGGATCGTCGAAACTCCAGATCGTCTTCACGCCGACCAGATAGTTCTGCCTGATTTTCGGCATGACGTTGCCCAGCGCCAAAAACATCAAACCGGTCATCACCGGCAGCAGATATTCGCCATTAATGAACGCAACGCCGAAGATCTGACCTAAAATCCAGCCGTACATCAAAAACAGAAAGACTTCCGTCACGCCCAGGATAACGCCGTAGGACTTTTTAAATTTCTCGTAATTACGCCGCCGCGGATCAATCATCGGCGAAATCATCATGAGTGCCGGAAGCAGAAACAACATCGCCGGGAAAATCCAGATCATGATTTTCGGACCTGTATCGTCCGCCAGTCCCTGAACGTCAAAATGCGTCGGGATTATCTCCGGCAAAGCAGGCCACACGATCAAAGTGATCACGACTGCCAGCGCCGGAAGAATTAACAATTTCCAATTAAAGAACGCTTTCAACTCAATCCCCACTCTCTTTTTCCTTGATGAACCCTAAGGCCCAGCCCAGCACTTCAGAAAACACGCTCATGTTCAATTCATAATAGATGAACTTGCCGTCACGGTCATCGCTGATCAGATCCGCCTTCCGCAGCACTGCCAGATGATGCGATACCGTCGCGTTGGTCATCTGAAAATGCGAGGCGATTTCACCCGCGGTCAGCCGTTTCTCCTTTAACAGCTCCAGAATCTCACGTCGTGTGGGATCGGATAAAGCTTTAAAGGTCTCCTGCATCCCCACTTCTCACTCCTCCATTCATTTAGATAATTATCTAAATGTATTATAGAGGTACCTTCTATCCTTGTCAATTCTTATTTTTCTTCTTTTCTTTCTTCTGCAGAACGATTGCCCGGACTTCCCAATCAGAGTAAAATAAGATTAACGCCAAAACAGGCGAAGGAGAATGTTATGTTGGAATTTAAATTTGACACCCAGCTTTTAATTGAAGGCGAGCATCTTTCCGAAGATGCGATTCATGATTACATCACGGAGAATATCGAAGGCGATTGTCTGTTAGCCGTCGGCTACGACGAATTGATCAAAATTCACTTTCATACCAATACGCCTTGGAAGGTGCTGGAATATTGTGCCAGCCTGGGCGAGATTCATGATATCGTCGTTGAAAACATGGAACGTCAGTCTCAGGGGCTGCAGGGTTAATCGCGGACGGCTCCGTCCGTGAATGAACAGGTACTCGTTATGGAATGGTTAATCGTTCTGTTTTTCTTTTTATTTGGACTGGTGATCGGCTCTTATCTTAACGTCGCAATCTATCGCTTACCTCTGCGGCTGTCGACGGCGAAAGGCCGCAGCTTCTGTCCGCAATGTCATCACACCTTGTCCGCGATGGATCTGATTCCGGTTCTCAGCTGGCTGGGGCTGCGGGGAAAATGCCGCTATTGCCACGCGCCGATCTCACCGCGTTATCCGCTGATCGAAAGCTTAACTGGAATTTTGTATGCGCTGTGTGGTTTCTATTACGGGGCTACGTTCACCGCCGTGCTGCATTGTTTCTTTCTTTCGATCTTGATTGTCATGGCCATGATCGACCTGGATACGATGGAAATCCCCGACCGGCTTTCCGTTTTCATTCTGATTCTCGCCGTGATCGCCCTGGCGCTGGAACCTGCCTCCATCCCCAGCCGGATTCTGGGCGCGCTGATCATCAGCGTCCCATTCTGGATCCTGTCGCGGTTGAACGCGATGGGCGGGGGCGATGTAAAAATCATGTGCGCCGCCGGGTTTTATCTGGGTGCGCCGTTGGTTTTAACAGCGTTTGTCTTAAGCAGTTTCATCGGGGCGATCGCGGCGTTGTATCTGATGATTTGTAAAAAAAAGGACCGGAAATCTGAAATTCCCTTTGGTCCTTTTCTGGCGGTCGGCCTGACGCTCAGCGTGCTTTGGGGCAACGCTCTGATTCAGGCTTATCTCACCTTGTTCTAAACGGCAGCGCAAGCTGTCTTTTTTTAAAAGTAATACGTCGAAGCCGAAGGTGCGTAAGACAGGTATTGCTGCAGATCAGCTTCCTTCAGACAGCGCTCATGCGCTGTTTTTTCAGAGATCTTCCCTTCCTGCACCAAACGTGCCAGATCGTAATCCATCTGCCGCATCCCGGCCTTCTGGCCTGTCTGCAAGACGCTGCTGATCTGATGCGCTTTGTTTTCACGGATCATGGATGCGATCGCATCGTTGGTCAGTAAAATCTCAAAGGCCGCCAACCGGCCCGGCTGATCCTGACGGACTAACAGCTGCTGGGTGACGACGCCTTTCAGCACGCTTGCCAGCTGGACGCGGATCTGCCCCTGCTGGGCTTCCGGAAACACGTCGATAATGCGGTCGATCGTACTGACTGCCGAATTGGTGTGCAGCGTGGAGATGACCAAGTGGCCCGTTTCCGCTGCCCGGATCGCGGCCTGAATCGTTTCAAAATCACGCATCTCGCCGACCAGAATAACGTCCGGATCTTCACGCAGCGCACTGCGCAGCGCATCCGCAAACGAAGAAACATCCACGCCGACCTCACGCTGATGAACAACGCTGGACGCATGTTCAAAGCGGTATTCAATCGGATCCTCAATCGTAATGATATGCGCTTTGCGTTCATGCGAAATCGAATTGATCATGGCGGCCATCGTCGTTGACTTTCCGCTTCCGGTCGGCCCCGTAACCAGCACCAATCCCCGCGGCAGCGTGGAAAGCTTGCGCACAGCTTCCGGAATCATCAAATCATCAAAAGAAGGAATCGTATTACGCAAAAGACGCAGCGCTGCGCATGGATTGCCTTTCTGATAATAAGCGTTGACACGCACGCTGTAGCCATGCGCATCCTGGAATCCAAAGTCCAGATCCCCTTTCTGATATTCTTCCTGCTGAATCCGGTTCATGACCGTCGCCAGCATCGAGTGAATGTCTTCCTTCGTTAAGGGTTCATCCCCAATGATTGTCAGTTCCCCTAACATTCTTGCCACGACCGGCAGGCCGACCGTCAAATGTAAATCGGTACAGTCCATTGCCCGTCCCCGATCCATCCAAGCTTGTAAATCCATCGTGATCACCTCATTTATACTGTTCATTGTACGCTGAAATGGGGAGAAAGAAAAGAGAGCGGTTACGCTCTCGATTTGAATTATTAGTTTGTTCCTGCAGAAGCTTCAGGTTCTGGCATTGGATAACGTCCCTCAGTATTACCTGTTCCATACTTCACATAATCTTCAGCTGGATTATAGGAACATGTCCCTTTTGGTGCTGCATCTTCCCAAAACACTTTGTATACCTCTACAGTATCATCACACATTTTAACAGTTGCATCATCTTTACCATACATTCCCGTAGATTTCGCAGTTTCTGTAGCTTTGATTGCCGTATAGATTGCTCTAGCATTTGCTGTGTTCGCCGTCTTTGTAGCTTCATCAGTAAATCCTGTCAGCTTCGGCACCAACATCAACATCAAAGCGACCAAAATAGCGACGACGACGATCAATTCAATCAGGGTAAAACCTTTCTTGTTGTTCTTTGCACTCTTCCTCATAATTTTAATATTCCTTTCATATTGAACACTATCATTATATCACGGTTATTGTAAAAGAGTTATGATAACCGTGTAAAAAATTTAAGTTTTTTGTAATAATCCAATTAGGATTCCGAATTAAATCGTATAGATGACCCGCAGCATTTCTTCCATCGACGTCTGTCCCTTGATAATCATCTTCACCATTTCCTCCGACAGCGTTGTCATACCAGCTTTGATAGCGGACTCTTTAATTTTATTCGTATCATTTGAGCTGACGATCAAATCGCGGATCTCAGCGGTCAGCGGAAGGATTTCAAATAACGCCGTCCGTCCTTTATATCCGGTCTGATTGCAGCGGGCGCAGCCATGAGGTTTGTAGATCGGTCCGGTATAGCCGCCAAGCAGCTGACTTTGTTCCGGCGTAGGCATGACCTGCTCCTTGCAATGCGGACATAGCTGACGGGCTAAACGCTGGGCAACGATCCCGACAACGGAAGAAGACAGCAGGTAAGGTTCCACCTTCATGTCTTTCAAACGGGCAATGGCCGTGGCGCTGTCATTGGTATGAATGGTAGATAAAACGTAGTGGCCGGTGATTGCTGAACGGACGGCGATTTCCGCGGTTTCTTCATCTCGGATTTCGCCGATCATGACGATATCCGGGTCCTGCCGCAGAATGGAACGCAGGGCTGAAGCAAAGGTTAATCCGGCCTTAGCGTTGACCTGAACCTGATTGATGCCCATCATTCGTTTTTCAACCGGGTCTTCAATCGTAATGACGTTGACTTCCTCTCTTGCCAGTTCATTTAAAATAGCATACAGCGTCGTGGTTTTGCCGCTGCCGGTCGGGCCGGTAAACAACAGAATGCCGTAAGGTTGATGAATCATGGACTCCATCAGATCATAGTCTTTCTGCTGCAGGCCAAGATCTTTTAACGTTGTGAGCTGCTGCAGACTGTGGCCCAGCAGACGGATGACCATCTTTTCGCCATAAACCGTCGGCAGCGAGGATAAACGGATATCCAGACTCTTGCCGTCGATCTGACTTTCAATATGACCATCCTGCGGGATTCGTTTTTCCGCAATGTTCATGTTCCCCATAATCTTGATTCTCGTAATCAAAGCCTCATGCACGGACTTCGCGATTCGCGTGAATTCATGCAGAACACCGTCGGTTCTGAAGCGGATCACCGTCGTCATTTCAAACGGTTCGATATGAATATCGCTCGCCCCTGTTTCATAAGCCTGACGAATCATGTTGTTGACAAACTTGACGACCGGCGCGTTATCGACACGCTGCGTCAATTCGGAAAGCTCATCGTTCAGCGCCAAGTCCTGATCTTCCGTCAGATCCTTCTCAATTTCGTCGATCGCGCTGCTGACATTGGCCTGCGCGTAGTTCCGCCGGATCGCATTCTCAATCATTTCCTTCGGAGCTAAGACCGGAGATACCGGAATACCGCAGGAAGCCTTGATATCTTCCAGTGCATAGAAGTCAAGTGGATCGCTGGTCGCCAGCTGCAGGGCGTTGTTCTTGATTTCCAGCGGCATGACCTGATACTTCTTCGCAACGTCTTCGGAGATCAGCCGCACGATATCGCTGCTGACATTGATCTGGAAGCCTTCGTAGACCGGAACGTTCAGACGCACGCTCAACGCTTTCAGCTTCTTTTCTTCCGTAATATAGCCTAATTCAATTAAGACGTCGCCCAGACGGTTGCCGGGATGTGCTTTCTGATGCGCCAGCGCGCTGTTCAGCTGTTCCTCTGTAATGTAACCCTGTTCCAGCAGCAGCTGGCCGATCGGAAGATTTTTCACTTGTCTGCGCCTACCTTTCTATCGCGATATAGCCCTCTGACAGGACAATGCTGAAATCCTGGCGGCCATAATCAATATTCATACATTCGACCGCTGATTCCGCGCGATATTTTTCACCATTCTTATTGAAGATCAGAACGATTTTCACTGTCGTCGTATCGCTGTCGTAATCTTTTATCGCTGTGGACAGCTTGATATCCACTTTGTAACCGTTGTAAAAATCTGGAGAATACAGCGCTTTTGGCGTCCCCCCTGGAAAATCCCAGACCTGCAGCTGACCGTTGACAATGCTGTAAACAAGAAAGTTCCGGCCATATTCATCTTTAAATTCCGTAATTGATTTCTTTTCACTGACAAGGGATTTCGCGGTCTGCATCGGCTTGCTGATCTGTTCGATCAGAATTTGCGCTTTGTCTTTGAGATCGGTCTGCAGCGCGCTTTTCTGATAGGTTGCGATCATCGGCCTGAAGATCGCGGTCAAGCCAATCACCAGCGTCGTTAACAACCCGACGACCAACACCATCTCAATCAGCGTAAACCCACGCTTCTTCATGAAGGATCCGCCTCAAAATAACGATAGTTAACACGCCCCTTAGCATCGGAATACGTCTTCATTTGTCCGGAAATGGAATAGCTTTGTCCATCCAGCGAGAAGGTCAGCGACGCGTCCTGCGGCGTGATTTTAACGCCGGCAATTTTTTCACCCGCAATCGCCTTGCGCACTTTTAACTCGCTGCGGCTGAGGCTGTCCGATTCCATCGTCAAGGATACGCCGGAAGTAAAAACCTTCGTCAGCGAAGTCACGATAATCACCAGAATGCCTAACGAGATCACAATTTCCAACAAAGTCATGCCGCGTTTATTCATGGCAGATCCATCCTTTCCTTATGGTTGATAATAGTACAGGTCAAAATAATAGGCATCCTCTCCGCCTAATTTAAATACCTCATAAATATCCGCATTATTTCTCGCCTTCAGGTTGACGCTGCTGACAAGTTCGCTGTGCTCGAACTCACAAGCCTGCAGCCGACCATTCATCGTGATATTTTCAGCCTCAAAAATAATCTTGGGCGCAAAAACACTCACATTGACGTCACCCTGAATTCGAACCGGATGGGTAAAAACGAGGATAATATTTTCGCTGTTCAACAGATTCGTCGAGACCTGATCGCTGAGCACAGGATTTTCATCTTCAATAAAAAAGACCGGCCGATAAAATTTGTTTTCGCTTTCAACGATCAGCTGATGTGGCATTTTGGCTAAATTAACGAACGAAATATCCAGTGTTTTCCCGTTTTTAATCTGTAATTTTTCCAGATTTGGATTTGAAAATTCATAAAATATCGCTGAATCCTCCGTGATTTTAATCTCTATCTCGGCATCCGATGAAGTAACTTTACGATAGCCTTCAATGCTTTCTATTTTTCTGGGGATTACCGAAAGATGAAACAGATACTTTTCAAAAAGAGCGTCTGTGGATTGAATTTGCCGAATTTCTCCAGTATAAGAAGCGTTCTCTGATTTAAAGCTGCCGGTATAATAGATCGCTCCCGTCACCGTGGCATTCTTCAACACAAGATCGCCTTTACAAATGACGTCGCCGTCGATGACGACTTCTCCCGGTGTATCGCTGCCAATCGTCGCTTTTGTGTATTCAGCCGGTTCTAAGACGACATTGCCGTCAATATGTCCGGTGACCACAGGATTCTTAATGTTCCGGTAAATTAAGACAACTTTCGGATCCAGATTTTTCTGTAATTCATCGGGTTTTTCATCTTCAGAACTGATGTTTCCGTTTACATTCTGCTGCGTTAGCGTCAAATCAGAAATCGCATTGATCCAGAAGCTGGCCGAATGATCCGTTGGAATCCGGCATTCGTTAATCAGGACGGCGCGTTTCGACAGGCCATCCTTACCGGTAATCTCTCTTTCGATCCCGTTGGGATCAAAGAACTGATTCATGTATTTTGTTGCCTGCACAACAGCTGTCATCTGGGACGTCTTTCCTTCATATTTCGACTGCGCGCTGATGAGAAGATGCTGCTTTTCCCATAAAAAATACTCATGCGATTCATAGAACGGATCCAGCGTAATCACATACCGGTATTCGCCACGGCCGCCATAGCTGGCCCAATCACTCACAACCTGATCTTGAGTTCTTTGTACAACCTTGATCAGCGTCTGCCGCAGATTTTCTTCATCCAGCTGCGTGATCAGCGCCTCCACTGCGCTTTGGGCAATATAATCCGCCTGCTGCTGGGTCACGTCCGCGGCCGTCTGCTGAAAAGCCCGGCGGGAAAGAGGAATCAGAGCGGCGGCAAAAATCAGAAACACCATAAAAAGACAGATTGTCAGCAACAATGTGCTTCCCTGTTTTGACCGCATTGCGACACCCCCTTTCTCTTTAGTTAATCGTTAAACGTGTAGAACTGGATATGAAACGAACCCTGCATCTGCTTTTCTTTCTCGTTCACCGACAGAGACGTAATCGAAATGACCTGCGGCAGCTGCTGGATCTTATCCATCGCGCCGATCATCTGATCCATCGAACCAGTGACCGTGAAATCCGCTTCCACCATCAGCACGACGCTTAATGCCTGTTCGCTGCCGGGAAGCATCGCATAGGTCAGATCCGAGATCGTCAGAGAATCCCATTGTTTGATAAAATCGGCCATCGTTTCATACAGGTATTCGTCTTTCAATTCCGAATACTTCGGCGGCACGAAGCGGTCGGCCAGATTCTGCAGCTGAACCGCCAGATCCACATGATCCTGATTCAAGGCGTCCAGCATGTCGATCATCAGCTGCTGCTGCGCCAGCTCGTCTTCAATCTGAGCGCGCTCGCTGACTAAATCCTCATGTTTTTGCTGCATCGGGGTCAAAATAAACTGAATGCCAATCACGTTCAATAACATAAACGCCAGGACGACCAGTAAGATTTTCTCACGTTCAGAGAGTTTCATTCCGCGTCCACCCCTTTCAGCGTCAATGTGATCAGGAAATTGTAGTTCTTCTTGCTTTCGTTATAGGTAAAGCCGGTATAATTCACATCCGCAAACCAGTTTGTCGAACGCAGATCCTGCGCGTATTGAGATGGGGAAAGCCGGCTGCCTGCCGTACAGGTCAGCTGAACGGCCAGACCATCCTGAACCTGCAGTCCGCTGATCGCGACGTCCTTGGGACGCAGCGCCTGAATCTGCTCGAACAGCGTCTTGGAAAACTGTTCAGTCTGTTCGCTGTACTGCAGCACCTGAAGCGCGTCTTCAATCTGCTGACGGGTCAGCGTATTTTCACTCGACAGCATCAGCGCGTCGTCATACTGCTGCAGCCGCTCGGGCAGCTGCAGCTGCGCCTGCACCTGCCTGATCGCGTTGTCCTCAATCTGATTCAAAGCGAATTGCCGATAGCAAAGGATCGCAAGAAGGAAGGCGTTAACGACAAACAGCCCGAGAATCACGCGCAGGCTGCGGCGCCGTTGGTAAGCCTCGGTATAGCGCTGATGATCAATTCCCCTGAACAGGTCGTAAGGCCGCGCCAGCATCGCCAGACCATATACCGCGCAGACCTGCGAGGAAACCTCGGATGCGCTCAAGCCGCTGACTGCCGGGAAGATCTCGGTCGGCAGCCGCAGCAGCTGCGTCAGCTCGCCGGCGATTGACTCGGCGTTCTCCGGCACACCGACCCGCACCAGCTCCACGGGCGAATCGGGATTCTTAATCCGCTGGAATTGGACAAGCTGGGAAATCCGCTCGTTCATGACGGCCAGCGGCGTCTGATTGCGATCAAAGCGGAACACGTTGGAAAACATGAAGCGGCCGTTATTGAATAAAACCGACGTGCAGACTTCGTCCGAACACCACGAATAAATCGCGGTCTTTTCTTCATTTAACCGCATTCCCGCCTGGATTAACGCCAGCGTCGAGGTGATCATCCGCTGCGGCTTGAGGCCCGCCGCTTTCAGCGCTTTGCTGTAAGTATCGCCATACGACTGCGGGACGACGACCGTCAGACTTTCGCTGCCGTTTTCCGCCTGCGGCAAAATCGCGTAATCAACGGTATTTTCTGTGATGTTGCCGATCTGGCGGGCCAAATTGAAATAGAGGTTCTTTTCCAATGCCTTCGCCTTGAGTTTCGGCGTTTCGATCTGACGGTAGATCACCGCCGTGCTGTCGGCAATCACCGTTACTTTTTTGCCTTTGAGTCCCAGCTCGGAAACCATCGTTTTCGCCCATTGGGCAAAGGCTTCCTCATTCTGGATAAAGCCGTTGATCAATAAACCTTCGGGAATCGCGCAGGAATGCGTGCGCTGAACCTCCAGCGCATGTTTTTTTGCTTTTCCCCAAACCACAACGGCATGCCGCTGCATAATATGCAATAGTATCATAATGCTTCCCCCTGCTATGCGATCATCCCGTAGGAATCATAAATTGGCATGATGATGGAAATAATAACGAAGAAGATGATGATCGCCAGAATCACGATCATGATCGGCTCCATCAGCGCGACCATCTTCTGCGTCGCGTTGTCCGCTTCCGTATCGTAATAATCCGAGATTGAATTCAGCACTTCCTCCAGCGATCCGGATTCCTCGCCGACATACATCATCGAGTTCAGCAAGGGATCGAACGCTTCAGAAGCTTCAATCGAACGGGAGAGCATCTCACCCCGCCGCACCCGTTCACAGATCCAGTTCACCTTTTCGGTAAAATAGCTGTTATTTAAGACGTCGCCGGATACCTGCAGCGAATCAATGACGGAAATTCCGCTGGAATACAGCGAGGAAAACGTCCGCGCAAACCGCGAGGTCGCAACGATCCGGTTCAGCGTTCCAAACACCGGAAATTTTACTTTAATCTCATCGAAGCCCCGGCGGATTGCCGGCACTTTCAAGGCCATCCGGAAACCGAGGATCGCCACCAGCACGCCTAAGAGCAGAAACGGCCAGTAAGCGACGATGAAATTGCTCATGGAGATCAGCAGCAGCGTATTCCACGGCAGCTCCATATCCCCGACCATGCTCAAAAAGCTCGGCACAACGGAAGTCATCAGCGCAAGGATGACGGCAACGGTCACCACCAGCAGCATAATCGGATAGATTAAAGCAGAGGTGACCTTGTTGCGCAGCTTATATTCTTTGTCGTAATGCCCCGCCATGCGCTCCATGACCGAATCCAGCGTTCCGTTCATCTCTCCAGCCTGCACCAGATAGATCAACAGCGGCGGAAACGCCTGCTGACATTGCTTCATCGCCAGCGTCAGCGAAGAGCCTTTGCGCACTTCCTCGACCAGCTGAGCATACAGCTTCTTCATTTTCTTCTTATCACTTTTCTGCCGCAGCATTTCCAGGGCGTTGACTAACGGAATCCCTGAGCTTAACATCGCTGACAGCTGCTTGCACATCAGAGAAAGCTCCTGATTTTTCGGTTTTACCGTCTGGGTTTCCCATTGTGCCTTGCGGTGGGCGTTGAGACAATACAGCCCTTCGTTATTCAACAGCGAGTAGAGATGCACGACGTCTTCCGCCCGCTTCTCGCCCCGTACTTTTTTTCCTTCGTTGTTCACTGCCGTATAAAGATAGGACTCCATTCAACACACATCCTTCATTTCGGTTAGATCATTTTTATTATTATATCATCTTTAAGGATGTCTGCCCAGAATTCAGCCGTAAACTTCTAACATTTTTAAAGGAGAGAGACTATGCGTATTGACTTAAATCTGATTCAGGAGCTTCAACAGAAAAATATTGAACTGCAGCGGCGGGTGACGATGGCGCCGTACACGTCGTTTCATATCGGCGGGCCGGCGGAGTTAGTCGCACTGCCCGACACTGCTGCCAAGCTGCGGGACTGTGTGGTTTGTGCGGCGCGGGCGGAAATTCCCTACCGGATTTTAGGTCAGGCCAGCAACGTTCTGATCCCAACCGCCGGCTATCCGGGGATGATCATCCTGCTGCGGTCCAACTGGGCCGGACTGAGGCGGAAAGGCACGCTGCTGCGGGCGGACGCCGGACTCACGATCAAGCGGCTGTGCAACGGCGCGATGCAGGCGGAATTATCCGGACTGGAACGTTTGTATGGAATTCCCGGCAGCGTCGGGGGCGCGCTGCACAACAACAGCGGTGCTTTCGGCACAGAGCTTTCAGAGATTCTGGAATCCGCCCAGGTTTTAGTCGACGGTGAAGAAAAAACCTTCACCCGCGATCAGCTGCGCTTCGGCTATCGTTCCAGCCTGCTCAATGATCAAAACCATGTGTTAGTCAGCGCCGTCTTTCGTCTGACGCCGGGCCGCCGCCAGGAAATCAAAGCACTCATGGAAGAAACCATGGCCCGCCGCACCGCCAGGCAGCCGCTGGACTATCCCAGCGCCGGCAGTGTGTTTAAGCGCCCCGCCGGTCATTACGCCTCGGCCCTGATCGACCAGTGCGGCCTCAAAGGTAAACAGATCGGCGGCGCGCAGGTTTCGGAAAAACACGCCGGCTTTATCATCAACCGCAATCAGGCTTCCAGCGGCGATGTCACGGCGTTGGTCGCGCACATACAAAAGGAGGTCTTCGATCAGACCTCCGTCGTTCTGGAATGTGAAATTGAAACGCTTTAACGCGCGAATTCTTCCTTGACCTGCCGCAGCAGCTGCGGATCCGAGGCCAGCTCAACCGCGCACATCGCCAGCGCGCTGGCGCCGTTTTCCAACCCTGCGCACCCCTGCGGACTGATCGTCGCGGCCGCCATCTCGCGGGAATGACCTGTCACTTCACATCCGCAGATCTGGATATATCCGTGCAGCGCCGGACAGCGGTAGCTGACCGCGCCGATATCGCTGGAACCGCCCGGCACCTCGTCGACCGGCTGGATGTCGCTTAAGCCCAGTTCGGCATATTGTTTTTCCAGCAATTTGCACAGTGTATAATTGATTTTATTGTCTTCGTACGGACATTCGTACATGCTTGTTTTCAAGGTCGTCCCGGCCATCTGGCAAGCCCCCTCGGCGCACTCCACCGCCCGCTGCGACATCGCCTTCGCCTCCGCCATCGTCGGCGCGCGGAAATAGTATTCCAGCGACGCATAGGCCGGGATGACGTTGGCCGCTTCCCCGCCGTCCTTGACGATTCCGTGAATAAAGCTGCCCGGTTCCATAAACTGCCGCAGCATGTTGATTGCGACAAACGTATTGACCGCCGCGTCCAGCGCGCTGCGGCCTTCCTGCGGGTGGCAGGCGTGTGCGTTTTTGCCAAAGAATTCAAATTTCAGCGGCATCAGCGCGTTGGTTCTGCCGCCCAGCCGGTTTTCCGTGCCCGGATGGATCATCATCGCCGCATCAAGATCGTCGAAGCAGCCCTTCTCGGCCATCCGCACCTTGCCGCCGAAGTTTTCCTCGGCCGGCGTCCCGATTACCCGAACTTCTCCGCCCAGCTGATCGATCACCGCTTTATAAGCGCCGCCCGCCAGCACGCCGATCGCCGCGATCAGGTTGTGGCCGCAGCCGTGGCCGACCTCCGGCAGCGCATCGTATTCGCATAAAAACGCGATTTTCGGTCCCGGCTTTCCAGAATCATAGCGGCCGATGAAGCCGGTCGGAAGCAGATAGCTCCGCTCCACCGCAAACCCCAGCTGTTCCAGTTTTTCGCATAGCAGCGCCATTGATTCAAATTCCTGATCGCCCAGTTCAGGATGCTCATACATCGCCTTGACCAGCTCCATCCCTTCGTCAAGATGCTGCTTAACCCATGTCTTGCATTGTTCTTTCATACCCATTCACCTCATGGTTAAAAATTTATCATGTTCCATCCTGTTTGTCACGTCTTTCCGCTTAAATCCGATCACGATTTCGGATTTCTTTTTCTTTCCGGCAGAGAAAAAGCAGAACATCGTCTCAAAACGAACGCTCTGCTTCATTCTTATTCCACGATCTCGCCCGCCTGCGTCAGCGCCCACTTGGACACGCTCGGACCGATCAGTTCATAAATCAGGGTACCGCACAGGACAACTGCCCGCACGGTTTCCGCGTACTGCGGCACAACGGTCTGCGCGACGACGGTCAGACCAATCGCGACGCCGGCCTGCGGCAATAACGCCCAGCCCAGATACTTCTGCACCGGTTCGCTGGCATGCATGATCTTTGCCCCTGCCCAGGCGCCCAAGAACTTGCCGACCACGCGCATGACGACATAAATGATGCCGACCAGGCCGATCGAAGGCAGGATGCTCAGCTTCAGATCCGCCCCGGAAAGGACGAAGAACGCCATGAAGATCGGCGGCGTCAGGCGGTCGGCAATCGCCATGACCTTGTCGCTTTCGTTAGAGATGTTCGCAAAGACCGCGCCCATCGCCATGCACGTCAGCAGATCCGAGAAGCCAAACGTGCTGGAAACAAACAGCGCAATGAAGATAAACGCGTAGATCAGCGCCTGCCGGTTATCTTCATCATGGAAAAACTTCAGTGGAATCAACATCAGAAAACCCAGAACGGCGCCGCTGCCCAGCGAACCGAGAATCTCGATCACCGGATCCATCAGCTGCATCATCAGATTACCGCTGCCCGGGTTTTCGATCATCTGGGCGATCGCCACCGCGATACCGAAGCCGATTAACGCAACCGCATCGTCCAGCGCGACGACGCTCAGCAGCGTTTCCGTCACCGGCCCCTTCGCACGATACTGGCGGATGACCATGATCGTCGCCGCCGGCGCGGTCGCCGCCGCGATGGCTCCCAGCACAAACGAGAATGCCGGATCAAAACCGAAGGCGATCAGCGAGGCGATAACCAGCACGACCGCCACCATCGCTTCCAGAATCGCGATGACGATCGGCGTCATGCCGACGCGTTTGAAATAGCTGGCCTTGAATTCACTGCCGATTGAAAAGGCGATGAAGCCCAGCGCCACGCTGGAAATAAAGCCGAGCTGACTGAGCGCATCGGCGTGCACAAGATTTAAAATGGATGGACCGACGATCAGACCGCCGATCAGATAGCCGGTGACGTTCGGCATTTTAACCAGCTTCATCAGCCGGCCGAAAACCAATCCCGTCAGCAGCAGGATCGCTAAACTCATTAACTGCTGCATCGTGATTACCCCTTCTTCACAATGCCCTTAACATAGCTGACCGGCACCGTGAAGACGACGCCCGTGTTCGGCTCGTCCAGATTGCCGACGTTCTTTTCGATGATCTGCACCGCGTGTTCGACATCCTCATGATTGAGCACCATGAAGATCGTCTTACTGTTGACCTGCGAGTTGTTTAACAGCGCTCGCAGCGAGCCGAACAGATAATCGTGATCCGCCAACAGCCGCGCCATCCCCGCGCTGTCGATGATCGTCGCGCTGAATTTCTTTTCGTTCGATAAGTCTTTCAGCAGCTGATCTAATTTATCAATCTGATTCATGACAAAAAATAATAATTCCATACAACGTCCCTCTTTTCTTAAAACCTGTTTTATTATAGCACCGGTTTTCTGTTTGACAAGGAATTTCCCCGCAAGAAAACCGCAGATTTGGGAATACTGGAAACGAGGTGATTTTTTTGGAAAAATCAAGCGCTTTCACCGTCGAGTTCTCCGCCGATCTGCACCGGCGGCTGCCGATTGAGGAGAGCTTTGACTGCGTCAGCACCGTCTTTGATCTCAAGCAAGGTCAGGGCGAGCTGATCTTTATCGACGGCTTCGCCAAGGACGAAGTAATGGAGAAAATCATGGAGCACATGATGAAGCTGGATCCGCTGGCGGAGGCTTCCATCAGCGGCTGGCTGGCCCGACAGATCCCCTATCTGGAAGTGGAAGGCACGACCGATCTGGCCAAAGCGGTTGACGCCGTGTTGAGCGGAACGTTGTTGTTTCTGGCCGAGGGCGCGCAGGAAGCGGTGCTGATCGACGCCCGCAGCTATCCGGTGCGCTCGATGCAGGAACCGGAGGATGACCGCGTGCTGCGCGGCTCGCGTGATGCATTCGTTGAAACGCTTATCTTCAATACTGCTTTGATCCGCCGGCGGATCCGCGATCCGAAACTGATCTATGAATATGTTCAGGTTGGCAGCCGGTCCAAAACCGATGTCGTGCTGTGCTATCTGAGCGACAAGGTTGATCGAAAACTGCTGGAGAAGGTACGGACGAAACTGAATGACACCGAGGTTGACGGTCTGAGTCTGTCTCAGGAAAGTCTGGCGGAATGTCTGCTGCCCAGGCAATGGCTCAACCCGCTGCCGCGGATCCGCTTTACCGAGCGCCCCGATACTGCCAGCGCCAGTATCCTTGAAGGCAATCTGATCGTGCTGACAGACAATACGCCCTCGGCGATGATTCTGCCGACGCATTTTTTCGATTTCTTTCAGGAAGCCAACGATTATTACTTTCCGCCTTTGATCGGAACGTATTTAAAACTGGTGCGGATCCTGATCTTTTTCCTGACGTTATTCTTTACGCCCTGCTGGTATCTGGCGCTGCGCTGTCCCTGGCTGCTGCCGGAAAATCTGCATTTCATCCTGATCGAACAAAGTGCCGCAATTCCGGTATTAGCGCAGCTGTTGATCATTGAGGTGATGATCGACGGTCTGCGGCTGGCGTCGTTAAACACCCCTTCGTCTTTATCCAGCGCCTTCAGCATCCTCGGCGCAGTGATCTTGGGCGAATATGCCGTCAGCACCGGCTGGTTTAACGGCGAGGTCATTTTATATATGGCCTTTGTGGCGCTGAGCAATTATGCCCAGCCCAGCTTTGAACTGGGGTACAGCTTCAAATTCTTCCGGATGAGCTTGTTGATTCTGATCGCGCTGTTCGGCCCGTGGGGGCTGGTTGTGGGAACTGCCGCAATCATCGTGCTGATGCTGAAGACCGACACATTGTCAGGCAACTACTGCTATCCGCTTTATCCCTACGACGGCACAAAGCTGCGCTCGCTGCTTTTGCGCAAACCGGCGGACCATCGCCATCCCGGACAAAAACAATAAATTATTTTCCTTCATTTTCTCTGGAATCAAACGGCTGCGGCATGGATCACTCTCCCATGCCGCAGTCTTATCTTATTCGTTCATTTCATTCTTCAAGACGGAACAAAGCGGCTCCAAGGCGTTCGGATCGCACCAGTCGCAAGCCCCCCGCCCTTCGCTTTCCAGCATTGCCCGTGCCCAGGGCTTTAGAGTAGCCGGATCTTTTTTAAGCAGTGATTTTTTCAGCATCCGGCACAGCGTGCGGTCCATAAAATTCATCTGCTGCTCATCATAACGCCCCCGGCCGTAAAATAACGCCGCATCCGGCAGCCTTTCGTTCAGCCAATGCTGCATCCGATTCAGTTCGTCCGCATCCGCCGGACTGGCGCCCACCGCGAACACGGCGATCATCTTCCCGTTTAAACGCGCCCGGTGTTTTTTCAGAAAATCTACGCCGGCCATCGTTCCAGCATACACGCCGCCCACCAGCACGATCTTTGCATAACGATCAAAATTCTGCGGATCAAAATTTTTTGTTTCCGCCAGATCGCTGGCTATCCGTTCCGCCAGCCACCTGGCATATTGCCGCGAAGCGCCATACTTTGATTGAACCAGAACCAGAACTTTTTTCATGCCCGTTCTCCTTCCAGCGCGTCGATCCCCGCCGCTAATTTAACCAAAAGCTGAAAAAGCTGTTCCGTTTCCGCTTCGCTGAAATCCGCGAACAACGTCGCCAGCCGCTGTTGGAACAAAGTGCTCAGCGAATTAAAATAAGCCTCCAGCGCCGGCGTGGGTTCAATCCGTGAGGCGCGGCTGTCTGCGGCGTCAGGATGCACGCGGACAAATCCTTTGCGCTGCAGCGCTTCCGCCAGCTTTTTCACATTCTGACGCGAACAGCCTGACAATTTGCCTGACTGCGTGAGGGTCAGCTGCTGATCAGACTGCCGGACCATTGTTAAAAGCATGAACTGTTTCAACGTAACCTGCGGTATTTCATGATCAAAAACTGTTTGAAGCCGGTTCGCGGCGATCATCAGCTGGCTGAAGATCGCTTTTCGCTGATGTTCGGG
Organism: Holdemania sp. 1001095H_141210_F2; assembly: GCF_015558105.1. Taxonomy (NCBI): domain Bacteria; kingdom Bacillati; phylum Bacillota; class Erysipelotrichia; order Erysipelotrichales; family Erysipelotrichaceae; genus Holdemania; species Holdemania sp. 1001095H_141210_F2. The sequence continues at coordinate 37,968 of NZ_JADNPO010000016.1, read as the reverse complement.
CATATCGGAAAAGCGCCTCACCAAATCGGAAATTTCCATGTTGTTCTCCTTTTACAGGTAACAAGTTACCTTTCTTGTTTCATTGTAACAAGCCGCGGCGCAGCTGTCAATCGCCGCCGGCACGCTTCAAGACGGCAAGGAGAAAAAAAACGCAGGCCCTCGTTCACGGCGCCTGCGTCAAAACTGATCTTTATTTTGAAACAAATACTGACAAACATTTCAGTCAACCTGTCAGGAATGTTCCGAAGCACACTTTTCCTGCGGCGCAGACGCCGCAAGCGGAAGCGCAAACCAGAACACCGAGCCCTGACCGACCTGGGAGCGCACGCCGTATCGTGCCTGGTGCAGCTCCAGAATTTCCCGCACAATCGCCAGTCCGATTCCACTGCCGGCGCTGGAACGCTTATGCGTCTTATCAATCTTGTAATACCGGTCCCAGATATAGTTCAGCTTGTCTTCGCTGATCCCTTCGCCATGATCTTCCACTTCCACGCGCACCTGACCATCGACGATTGTCTGACGAATTACAATCCGTTTATCCTCCAGCGAGTAGTTGATCGCGTTGTTAATGAAATTATACAAGACCTGACCTAAACGATCCGGGTCGGCGTTGACCACAACAGATTCGGTGTGTTGAAACTGAATATCAAAGCCGTCCTGTGTCGTAAACTTTTCATATCGGTGCAGCACCGTTTCGATCAACTGCGTCAGATCAAAATTTCGGGCATGCAGCTCTATCTTCTTTTCCTGCAGCTTCGACAGATCCAGCAGATCATTGACCAGATTGGAAAGCCGGTGCGCTTCGTCGATGATAACCTGAACATTTTCAGGCGTGTTTTCACCCGGAAGATCGCGCATCATTTCGCCATATCCGCTGATCATGGTCAGCGGCGTGCGCAGATCATGCGAGACGTTGGCAATCAGATCCCGGCGCATCTGATCTACTTCCTTCAGCTTGCGCGTCGTGTGATTCATCGTATCATTAAGCTGTGTGATTTCCTTATACCCCCGGCCGGTGAAGACAATATCATAATTTCCCTCCGCCATCTGCCGGGCGCTCTGATTGATGTTGACGATCGGTTTGACAATCTTGCGGGACATCAGATAGGCCAGTCCCAGCGAAGCGATGATGACGATCAGCGCGATATAGCTGAGCTGCGTGCGCAGCGTTTCCGTCGTCGCATTGACCGGTGAGATATGCGTATTGACCATAATGATCGTTTTCAGCGCGCTGTTGTCCTCAACAATTTTAAAGTAAATCAAATTCCGCGATCCTTGTTTATTCGAAAAAAGCAAACTCCCGTTGGGCAGTTCACTGACAACCTGCTCCGACTGAATATCCAGATAATCGCCGCCATTGGCCTCCGCTAACGCGATGTAATGAGCGATATCGCTGTTCTTGAGATTATAGATCTGGCAGCCCATCGTATTGGTCGTCTGAATCTGATAGATGCCCTGCAGCACGCGGATGCACGCGTCGTTCTGGCGGGCCTGCTGGGCGACAATTTCCGTAAACTTCTCGCTCTGCAGATTCGCCGCCAGCGTATTGCCGATCTTTTCAATGCCCTCGATCTTAAACCGCTGATAGAAACTGTCCAGAAAAACGACCTGAAACAGCCATAGCAGCGCTAACAGCGCGATCACAAACGCCAGAAGATATTTAACGAGCTTCCATTGCAGACTAGTTTCCGTTTTCAAAACGATAGCCTACCCCTCTGAGCGTCGTAATGTAGCGGCTGTATTCCCGCAGATTCTTACGCAGCAGCTTGATATGCGTGTCCAACGTCCGCTCATCGCCGAAAAAGTCATAGCCCCAGACATTCTGAAGCAGCTTCTCCCGCGTCAGCGCAATCCCGCGGTTTTTAACGAGATAGAATAACAGATCATATTCCTTCGGCGATAAATTCAGTTTCTCATCCTTGATCTTCACAATCCGCCCGGTAAAGTCGATCGTCAGATCGTTGATCTTGATCAGCTCTTTTTTCTCGCTCTGGGAGGTCCGCTTTAAAATCGCGTGAATCCGCATCATCAGCTCCTTCGGCGAGAACGGCTTGACAACGTAATCGTCGACGCCCAAATCGAATCCATGAATTTTATCGTATTCCTCGCCCAATGCCGACAACAGAATAACCGGTACGGTTTCATGCGTTTTGCGGATTTCCCGGCACGCTGAAAAACCGTCCAGATTCGGCATCATGATATCCATGACGATCAGATCATAGTTTTCCTTCAGCGCCTTGTCGACCGCTTCCAGACCGTCGCAGGCTTCATCCACCGCAAAGCCCTCGTATTCAGCATATTTGCGGATCATCTCGCGAATCCGCTGCTCGTCGTCGACCACCAAGATTTTGACCATTGGGATGCACCTCCTGATTTCTTTTTTATTTTACCCTGACGATGTGAATTTTAAGTGAATTTTATTCAGGTTGAATTAATGAGCTGACAAATTCCTGCCACTTCTCGTTCTTCTCGATAAAAATTGCCCCCTGACTTTGCCGCTGGGAATCATAATAGGTGATCGACAGGAATTCTTCTGAAGAGAGCGGCGCTTTCTGCAGCTGAGTCGGCAGATTCTCGTTCAGCCATTGAGACAGCCGGAGATTAAAACTTTCATAATCCAAATCGGTTTGTTGCCGGATCTGTTCGAGCTGATTGTCGTACATGCTGTAAAAATTCAGAAAGCGCACGTTATCGGCATAGGTTTTTAAAAACTGCTGGTTGACAAACGAACTGTACAGCTGAAATACCGACTGATAACGAAGCAGATCGACATTCTGTTCCGTCCGCTCGCCGTTTTCAAACGAGACCAGCGTCAGGCTTAAAAAGCAATAGGACTCGTCGGACTGACGGCAGGCGATCTGTTTTGTTTCATGCAGCAGATCGGCAAAATTCTGCTGCTGTTGTTCCTGCTGCAGCTGTGCGACCAGCTGATCGACCTCGGCTTTATCCAGACCGGCCGAAATCCCGTTGGCTTCAATCCAGTAGACCGATTGCGGATCGAGGCTGCGGTAAAGCAGCTGATATTGATCGTTGGCGCCTAACCGCGTTTCCAGCTGCGGGATTTGTTCCGGCGCGAAGTTAACGTAGAAATCAGAGTAGCCGCGGCCCTGGTAAAACCGGACGATCATATGAATTGAACCTTCGGTGTATTCGCTGTTGACATTGCTTTGAAAAACCAGCCGGATCAGCTCCGGATCGTCCAGTTTGAGCTGTAAAAGCGCCTCATGCTGACGCGATCCCAGCGTGGAGGCCGGGGCCAGCGCGACTGCGCTGACGTCTTCGATTGAAATCTGCCGCGATGCTTCCCGGCGGACCAGAATCCGCATCGGAAAACGGATCAGTGCCGCGATCGCCACGACCGCCAGAAAACTGATCAGCGTCCTGCGCAGGCTGATGAATTCGCGCCGCGCCAGATAATCGTAAAGATGATATAAAATCAACAAGATTCCGGCATATAAAACTGCCGAAACCCAGTCTTTCATGCCCAGCGTGTAGAAAATCGGCACAAACGCCGCAATCCGCACCGCTTCATGCGCGGCTTCGCTGATAAAGGAGGTCTCCGCTACCTCGACCTTGCGCCGGATAAACGCCCAGCTGCCCAACGCCGAGGCGGCAAGCAGATTGATCAGCATGATCCAGCAGCGGCTGTAACTGAACGCTGTGTGGTTGTTGTAATCCGTCACCCTGAACGACTGACGCATCCCGGAAAGACTGCTGATCAACTGATCGAAAGCGATATATGGCAGCGTATCCACTTTTCCCTCATCCTGCACAATCCGCATGGAATAAGGATTGGTCAGCGTTTCCGTCGCTTTCTGACTTGAATAGTCAACCTGGGACAGCTGATCATAATTGTAAAACTGCGTCTGGAACGTATAGTGGAACCACCCTGGCAATAACGTCAGCACCGCGACCAGCACAAACTGCACAAACCGGTTGCCGGTCAGCGACACCGCCAGGCAGCAGCACGAATACACCATCATCATGCTTAAGCCCCATAAGATCAGAAACCGGATCACGACGCCATTTTCGACGATCAGCTGCGGATTGCGCAGCAGCGTGACATGCAGCATCAGCGAAGCGATCAAAACGTTGATCAACAGAAAAATCATGCCCCCGGCCCAGTTGGACCAGTACAGCGTTTTGCGCGGGATCGGTGAAGAAAACACAAGGTCGCTTTTCTTTTTGCTGAAAAGAAAATCAAACAGCGTCACGCAGGCCGCGATCGGAAGCAGAAAACAGGCGCAGAGACTGATAATTCCCGAGATTTCGGAAAACGCGACGACCCGGGTCATCCCCGGCGTGCGGCTGAACGAAAAACAGTTGATTAAAATTCCGGCCTGGTAGATGATCATCGCCACCAGAAGCAGTCCCTGCGCGCTGCGGAAGTTCTGCCAGAATACTTTAAAATTAAAGACGGAGCGAATCGAACTCATAGCCGTATCCCTCCATTTCATAAATAAACACTTCTTCCAACGACAGCGGAAGCAGATCAAGGATGATCGGCTGCTTGCTGCGAAGTACGTCGGTGACCAGCTCACGGTCGCCTTTGACGATCATCGTTGCGATCGAACCGCTTTTCTTGTAATACAGCACCTTGAGCTGATGGAATTCATCGCGGTCGAACGTTTTGTCCGGCAGCGCGATCTGAACCTTGAACATCTCGGTTTTCAACGAATCAATGTCGCTTTCAAACATGATCCGGCCTTCTACAAGCAAGCCCATGTGATCGCACAGATCTTCCAGCTCCCGCAGGTTATGCGAGGTTAAAAGGACGGTCGAGCTGCGCTGCGCGACGTCCTCGGACAGCACTGATTTCACCAATGAGCGCATGACCGGATCCAGACCGTCAAACGTTTCGTCAAAGAAGAAATAATGGGCCCGGGTCGACAGCGCCAGAATCAGCGCGCCCTGCCGCTTCATACCCTTGGAGAAATTCTGAATCCGCGCCTCAGTGTCGAGCTTGAAATGATCGCACAGCATCTGAAAGCGATGGCGGTCGAAATGTTCGTACAGACTGGCGTAATAATCGGCCATCATGCGGAAATTGTAGTTGGGAAAAAAGTACAGCTCATCAGGGATGAAGACGATCTCCTTTTTAATTTTCGCGTTGTCAAACACCGCTTCCCCATTGATCTCGGCCTTGCCTTCGCTGGGCTGATACACCCCCGCCAACATCCGTAAAAACGTTGACTTCCCCGCCCCGTTGGCGCCGACCAGCCCATAGATGCTGCCCTCTTTGATAGCACAGTTCATCTGCCGGATCACGGTTTTATTCCGGAATTTCTTGCCGAGATTTTCTGCGATGATCATGCGTTTCCCTGCCTGCGCTTTACGGCAGGTTTTACCCAGCAGGAATCAAACTGTTCCGCAAACAGTTCCATCTGGATGCAATCATACCACTGTCCGCCGATCTTCTTCGCCTGATGATAGCGTCCGCATTCTTGAAAGCCCACCTTTTTGTAACAGGCGATGGCCGGCAGATTATACGAATAGACCTCCAGATGAACGCTGTGGCAGTTTAAAAGATTAAAGCAGTAATCGCATAACAGCGCCAGCGCTTCGCTGCCGCAGCCCTGATTGTGATAGTTCCGCTCGCCGATCATAATCCCGACGCTGGCCCACTGATTGATTGGATCCCAGTTCGTAATGCCGCAGGTGCCGATCGGCTGCCTGCTGTCGCGGGCCACGATATAAAAATCCCGGCCGCCCTGCTCCATCTGCTTTAACATTTCAGTTTCCTTATCCAAGGTCATGCTGGTAGCGGCCAGCGTCGTGCCCAGCGTTACCTCCAAATCATTGACCCAATGAACAAGCCGCTCCGCTTCCCGACTGTCCAACGGGGATAAAATGACTTTCTCTCCGATCATTTTCTTGATGTTCATCGCAATCTCCTACCTTTGTTTCTTTCATTATAGCCGAGCTGGGAAATGAAAAAAAGGCTCAATTTCTTAAGCCTTTATGACAGGATTCAAATTCTTACGAATGTTTTCCGCAGCTGCAGCTATGACTTTCGTCATGATCATGATGATGCGTGCAGACTGCTTCAGGATCATCCGCAATCCGGCCCTGCGCGTAGCTTGCCAGCACCGCTTCCGCGCTGCCGCTGACGCCGCGGATAACCGCAATGCCCTGCGCCCTCAACGTTTGGTAAGCACCCTCGCCCATGCCGCCGCACAGACACGCTGTGACGCCGTGTTCCTTTAAAAAGCCCGCCAGTTCGCCATGGCCTTTGCCCTGGGTCGGCACAATCGCGCTGGTTACGATTTTTCCTGCTTCAATCGTCGCGATCAGAAATTGCCGCGTCTTGCCGTAATGTCCGAAAACCTGTCCGTTTTCATAAGGAATCGCTGCTACCTGTTCCATTTTTCCAACAATCCTTCCAGTTTTTCGGCGGCTTTCGTCATCCAATCGCCTTCAAAATCTTCGATCCGGCCGGCGTCGCACAGACTGGCAAACTGCGGATTGATCGGCAGCCGCGCCAGAATATCAAGACCCTTTTCAGCCGCGACTTCATCGAGCTTGCTGTGACCAAAGACTTCGATTTTCTTGCCGCAGTCCGGGCATTCCAAATAGCTCATATTTTCCACGACGCCCAATACCGGAATGTTCATCATATTCGCCATGTTGACGGCTTTGGCGACAATCATGGAAACCAGCTCCTGCGGCGAGGTGACGACGACGATGCCGTCCAACGGCAGCGACTGGAATACGGTCAGCGGGACGTCGCCGGTTCCCGGCGGCATATCGACGAACATGAAGTCGACGTCCGACCAGATGACTTCGCCATAAAACTGCTTGACCATGCCGGCTAAAATCGGGCCGCGCCAGATCACCGGTGTTTCCTCATTGTCCAGCATCAGATTGACGGACATGATCTGAATGCCGGTCGAGCTGACGGCTGGCAGAATGCCGTCGTCGTTCCCATACGCCATGCCATGGATCCCGAACACCTTCGGAATCGACGGTCCGGTGATATCGGCGTCCATGACGGCGCTTTGATGTCCGCGCCGCTGCATCGTCGTCGCTAACAACGAAGTGACTAATGATTTGCCGACGCCGCCTTTGCCGCTGACGACGCCGATGATCTTGCGGATCCGGCTGTTCGGATTCGGTTTTTCCAAAAAGCTCTGCGGTTCCTGCCGGCTGGCGCAGTTAGCGCTGCAGCTGCCGCAGTCGTGATTGCATGTTTCGCTCATATCGTAATACCTCAATTCTTTTCTGACGTTATGTATTATATCATTTCTAAGCCGAACAATCCAACGCTGTGCCTGAAATCTTTCAAATTGCTTCCCAAATTTTCTCCCAATTGTTCGAATACGGATTTAAAGGGCGGTTAATTTCCGGTAATTTCCTGACATTTCCAGCTTTTTTTTACATTTTTCAAGATTTACTGCAGATCCTAATCCCTGAGGAATAAAGCCGGAAAACAGGGATAGAATACCACGAAAACCGCTTTTCCTTCACTTAACCGGCTATATTCCTGAATTGTTGGCAATATTAACCTTTTCGTTCACCGCTTAGAATGGTAATGAAATGAGGTGAATTTATGATCGATTACAGTCCATTTTGGAAAACCTTAAAGGAAACCGGCGTAACCCAGTACGATTTGATCTACCATCATAATATCAGCCGCGGTACGATTCATCGCATGCGCAAAAATAAGCCGCTGACCTTAGTCACCGTCGATATCTTGTGTTCGATTCTGGAGGTCCCGATTGAAAAAATTGTCTGTATCCGGCCAGCCGATTCTGATTGCGAAACTTCGCTTTGAGTTTTCTGCACTGAACCAACAAAAAGACCCTTGGATAAGGGTCTTATTTTATCTATGGTGACTCGTACGGGATTTGAACCCGTGAATGACGCCTTGAGAGGGCGCTGTGTTAACCGTTTCACCAACGAGCCAGTGCTTAATTATTATAGCTTATTCCTGCGGCAAATTCAACAAAAAACGGTGCAATTTGCACCGTTTTTTTTTTCATCGGGGTTCTGACTTATTTCGCTAATGCCGTCTTTGCGGTTTCGATGATTGCCTTGAAGCCCTTCTCATCGTGAATCGCGATTTCCGACAACATCTTGCGGTTGATCGTAACGCCGGCCAGCTTTAAGCCGTGCATCAGCTGAGAATAGCTCATATCGTTCATTCTCGCTGCTGCGTTGATTCGTGCGATCCACAGTTTGCGCATATCGCGCTTCAGCTGCTTACGTCCGATATAGGAGTAACGCAGAGAACGCATGACCTGTTCATGAGCTGTACGATACAGCAGGTGCTTCGAGCCGAAATAGCCCTTCGCTAACTTTAATGTTCTTTTTCTTCTTGCGCGGGTTACAGTTCCGCCTTTTACTCTTGGCATGTTCTAACGTCCTCCTCTAATTAGTCCTGAATCAGGTACTTGATCCGCTTCATGTCGGTCTTGTCAACCAGTGCCGACTTTCTCAGCTGTACCTTCTGTTTATGAGTTTTGTTCGCTGCAAAGTGAGAGATATAAGCATGGCTTCTCTTCAGTTTTCCGCTGCCTGTTCTTTTAACACGCTTTGCCAGCGCCTTTTTTGTTTTCATCTTTGGCATAATCAAGTCCTCCTATACTTTTTTATTTCTTCTTCGGTGTCAGAACCACAGACATCGTATTGCCTTCCAGGGCCGGAGCCTTTTCAACGGATGCAATATCCGACATCTGTTCGACGAAGCTATTCATAACCTTTTTACCGACCTCCAGGCGCGTGATCAAACGGCCTCGAAAGCGCATATCGATCTTAACCTTCATTCCATCTTCAACCCAGTTGCGGGCCTGACGAAGTTTGGTTTCAAAATCATGCGTATCAATAACCGGGGATAAGCGCATGGGTTTAACCTCTGTGACATGCTGATTCCGCTTGGCTTCTTTCGCCTTTTTCTGCGCCTCAAAACGATACCGTCCGTAATCGACAATCTTGCAGACCGGCGGATTTCCATTTGGAGCGACACACAGCAGATCAAGTTCATAATCGTAGGCTTTTTCCAGGGCCTCCCGGCGCATCATCACGCCTAGCTGCTCTCCTTTAGGGCCAATGACTAAGACTTCTTTGAAACGAATGTTTTCATTGACCAGATCATCGTTGGTCATGACTTTCTTGCTAATAAACGACACCTCCATACTGCAAAAAAGCAGGTACTCCTAGAATACCCGCTTCTACTTACACAGTTCTCTTTGTGTTTGCAGCGTCAACCCAAGTCTGAAGGACATCAGGTGAGAAGGGGCACTTCTACTTTCTACATACTTTTTCTTTGCTTGTTTACTTTACCATGGAACCTGCGGCTTGTCAAAGGTTTTTTCCAAAACTTATCCGAATTTGCTTTGGACATGCAAACGGTCAGCCCGGCGGCGTTTCCCTGCTGAACAAGCCGGATCCATACCGGACTGGACGTTCTCTTCGTCCTGATTTCAGCGTCCCATGAATTCCCGCAGCGCTTCCGCCTGCGCGGCGCCGTCTTCCACACCGGCGCGGTATAAGGCATGCAGCTCACTACGGTTCTTTTCCAGCCGGCCGATCGTGACCGGTTTTTGCGGCTGAATCACAAAGACTTTGCCCTGCTGCTTCAGCGCTTCAATTTCTTCCAATGTTTCGTTATAGCGCAAATGACGGGTCGCCATCAGTTCGATCAGCTTGGGATAGCGGCGGTATTTCGCGCGGATCAATGGCATCAGCTCATTCGGTTTTTTCCGGTATTGGGCGCATTGGGTCAAGACGATAACGTTCTTTTCACAGCCCAGGCGCATCGCTTCCTTAACTGGAATTGAATCGCTGATCCCGCCGTCCAGATATTCCTGTCCCTCAATTTTGACTGTGCGCGACAACAACGGCAGCGAACTGGACGCCTGCAGCCAGATGATATCGCGATGCAGATCTTCGATTACCGGATATTCCGCTTCACCGCTCGCCAGATTGGTGACCACGGCGCGAAACCAGCCGCGGCGTTGTTCAAATGCGGTATGATCATACAAATCCAGCTGATTGGGAATCGTATCGTAAAGCATTTTCGCGCCGAAGAAATCACCGGTGGTCAGCCATGAACGTGCGCTGCAATAGCGCCAGTCATTAAGGTAGCTGACGTTGACGCGGTAAGCCCGGCCGCGCTGTTTCGATAAAAAACTGGCCGCATGGCAGCTGCCGGCGGAAACGCCCAGCGTCCCGTCAAATTCCAGGCCGGCATCTAAAAAAGCGTCCAGCACACCTGCGGTATACACGCCGCGCATCCCGCCGCCTTCCAGTACCAGACCGATTTTCGTTTCTCCCATTACGCTTCACCGATCCTTTCTGCGTTCAGCTCGTCATAACCGGTCGCCGGATCCGGCGTGCGCGTCAGCCGCCATTGATCCAGATGAAGCAGGACGACCTCGGCCGTCGTATTGACGATGCAGCCGGAGGTTAAATGGCCGCCGAAGGTATGCAGCTTTTGGTCGCAGACGCTGATATGCACATGCATTCCCTGTTCGCTGATCGTGCCGCTGAGCGAAACGATCTCCGCATCGACTTGTTTTTCATAGATCGTAACGCCGTCCGCCATCCGAAACCGGACGACGCGCAGGCATCCGGCACAGGCCACAACCGCCGCGGCGGTAATCTGACGCTCAGCGCAATAGCGTTCAATCGTCTTTGCCAGATCCTGTCCCGGCAGCACTCTGAAACATTCTGTATTCATCTTCAATACCTCCTGTAAAAAAGAAAAAACCGGAAGAAATCCGGCTGTTTGTTAAAAGAGAAATCCAACGACCTTGACGTCAACCAGATTGCATTTCAGGCTGGTCATCTGCAGAATATTCTGATAGATCCGATCCTGCAGTGTTTCGCAGACCGCATTCACGTTGGCTCCAAATTTTACTTTGATTTCCGCCATGACGTTTAAACGGTTGTTCGCGATTTTGCATTGAATCGGTTTCTTCAGCGTTGTCGGTTCGATCGCATACGCCTGATCGACGTCGTCGATCGAGATCTGGGCAATCGTTTCAAATACACCTTTTGATAAGGCAATCAGGCCTGTGCCTTCGTCTTTTTCTTTAATCTGAATATATTCCTGAGCCAATTTATTCACCTTCTTTGTTCCTATTATACCAGAGAAAGCCAAACTTGCCAAAGAAAATGAAACGGGGTTTTTATTTTTAGCGCCGTCTACTTAAACGTGACTTCCGGCACCCGTTCATCCTGCAGCTGATCCGCGGCGATCTTCATGATCTTGGACGCGTTCTCGGCGCCGGCCAGCGTTTTCGGACAGCCGATCCGCACGACCTCGTCCTGCAGTTCCGCCACGCATCCCTCCATTCCAGCCTGACTCAGCGCCGCGACGATCGTTTCTTCGGTTTTCCTGTTTTGTTCCACCTGTCCCGCCTGCTGCAAGGCATCCTGTTTTTCTTCGGTGCTGGCTGAAGGCGACGCGACGATTGCCTGAGAGTTCTGGGCCTGGGCATTATGTTTGTCCTGCAGCTGCTGCTGCATCGTGGCCAGGGAATCCTGATCCTCGTTCTGTCCGGTTAAAAGCTGATCGGGATTTAATTGTCCCTGATCGGCCGGCAGCGTCACATAGTAGATTGAAAGCATCAGAATCAATGTAAATAAAGTGAGAAATGCAAATGCCTGTTTATTCATATCACGGCCTCCTGCTCACTTGTACTGTATGCGGCAGGCTTGTCCGTTATGAGCGATTTGACTGTCAATAAAACAGAGCGCAGATTTTATGCTTCAGCTGCGCCAGAATATCCTTGCGCTGCAGCTGATATTCCTCCATACTTCCCAACGCATCGTCCAGACCGTCGATTTCATCGTGGAACAGCTCCATGATCTGAAGCAGGCGGTCTTCGTGGATGATCTCGATCTTGCCGACCTCCACCATCGCTTCCGCGACGCACCGCAGCAGATCGTCGCGGATCGTCTGAGCGCTGACGCTGTCCAGCGTCGTGAATTTTTTCTCGTACCAGAAACGATTGACAATCAGCGATTTCAGCACTTCGACAAACATCGTGAAGTCCTGAATGTTGTTGCCCGGCTGGATCGCAAAAAGCATGACGAAGAACACGTGCCACTCAAAATCAATGTTGATGATGCTTTGCCAATAGCGGCCGAGCACATCGCAGAACGGATCGTAATGAATGAATTCTTTTTCCAGCGTGATCGGTTCCGTGAAATCGAGATCGCTGATTTTCAGCAGGTTGAAATGTTCGAAATATTCGACCATTTTCTGCTGCGGCTGGTCCGACTGGACAAAATCTTTAATGTAGATGTACTGGCTGAGCACGGCGCTGCATTTCTTGAAATCGGTCGTAAACCCGATCGACTCGATCATCTTAATCGCATACAGATCGCTGATCGATTTCGCCATGAACATCTTGAAGCCGCGTTCGCTCATGCCGATATCCTTGTCTTTATTCTGATTGAGAATCTGCGTATAGACGATTTCCAGCTGGTGATCGACGACGTCCAGATTATCGCGGATTGAAGCCAGAATATCTTTCATGAAGCTGTCAAACATCACGTACTGGGTGTTTTTATAGACGACCTGATGCTCGATCTCGCTCCAGAAGGAATGCACCATGGATTTGATCTGCAGCTCAAAATTCACCTTGCGGCCGTTGAACAGATAATAGCCGTCGATCCGGTAAATCGTAAAGCCGTTGCGCTGCAGCTGGGGCTGGGGCATCGCCAGATTCAGACAGAGATCGGGATAAAGCATGCATTGGGCATATTCCTGTCCCTCGACAAAGCTGAAATGATGGCGGATCGCCTGGTAAATCCGGTTTTCATCGCTGATAAAGCGGCATTCCACGGTCAGTCCGATCAAATCGGGAAGAAAATTCAAAACCTCCTCGCCGGTTGAAAACTGCAGGTAATATTTGTTGCGGATCATTTTTTCCTTCAGCGACCCGATTGATTTTATCCGCGAACTGAAGCCGACGACATAATCCATATAGTCTTCCAGAAGATGCTCGAAGCAGCCTTTAATCGCCCCTTCGACATATTGGTAGGACGGGTTGTTCAGTTCCAGCAGTTTGACCGAATCGTCGATCAAATCAAACAGTTCAAGACGCATGGGATCATCCTCCTTCAGCGTGTACGCAGTCCTTTGGGGTATTTATTTTTAATCACGGCGCCGTCGCTCTTGCCAAAGCCGACGGGATAGCCTTCAAATCTCAGGCAGAGAAAGCCGCGCGGGGCGTTCATCGTTAACGGCAGTCCTTGCAAATAGAGCACAAGCTGGTTTTCATCCAGCTCCACGGTTTTTATAAAACGATCCTGAAGCAAGGCGGACGTATAGAAATGATGGTGCGGTTCCAGCCGATTTTTGACGATTTCCCCGGCCATTACCCCCTGCCGCAGCACCGGAATTTTATCCAGCTGGATAAATTCATGCCGCATCAGGGACAACCGGTCCTGTTCCAGATGGAAATGCAGGTTGCCGATCTCCGTCAGCTGATCGTTGAAAAAGTCCCGGGCTGCCGGCGGCAGCGGCGAACTTTTGACAAACCGCTGGCGGACTGAAGGCTGAGGCGCCCTTTTGCGCAGCTTCGCGACAAAATGACCTTCGCCCTGATCCATCGGGAAAATCCGCCGGACCTTCGCACCGTCGACAAGCCCCAGCGACAAGCCTGGCCGGCCAAACTTCACGCCGCAGTCGAGCAGCTCCATTTCCGGATGCTTCCGCAGAAACTGATCAATAACCTGTTCGTTTTCCTCCGGGGCGTACGTGCAGGTCGAATAGACAAGAATGCCTTGTTCCTTCAGCGTGAATACGGCCGATTCTAAAATTTTCTGCTGACGCAGACCGCAGGAGCGGACATGCTCGACGCTCCAGTCGGCCAGCGCCTGATCTTCCTTTTTAAACATACCTTCGCCGCTGCATGGGGCATCTACCAGAACTTTGTCCATCCAGCCCGTTAACTGCGGACACAGCTGTTCTGGGGAAGCGTGAGTGATCAGGGCTTCGCTGACGCCTAAACGTTCCAGATTGCTCATTAAGACGCGCGCCCGGCCGCCGTCGATTTCATTGGCGATCAGAAAGCCGGCATGGCCGATCCGCGCCGCGATCTGCGTACTTTTGCCGCCCGGCGCCGCGCATAAGTCCAGCACCCAGTCGCCCGGCTGCGGATCCAGCACAGTCACCGCCGACGAAGCCGATGGCTCCTGCATGTAAAACAATCCCTGGCGATGATAAATATGATTGCCCAGACCTGTTTCCGAACCGGTCAGCACAAAGCCTTCCCGGGCAAAGGGAGAGGGCGACAAGGAAGCGAATTGACGCTTAACTAAGGCATCTGGCTGGATTTTTAACAAATTGGCCCGCAAACCGCGAAAGGGCGGATTGTGCAGGGTTTCCACATAAGCGTCGTACTCCGCCCCCAGCAGCGTCTGCATCCGCTTTAAGAATTGTTCATTCATCTCCCGGCTCCTGAACAACCTCGCGGACGGCCTGTTGATCCCGGCGAAGCTGATCGACTAATTCCGTCAGCGAAGCGAATTGCTGCTCTGCCCGCAGCCGCTTGTAAAAGCGCAGCCGCATCGGCTGATCGTAAAAATCTTCCGCACAGTCCAACAGGTTTGCTTCAACCGACAGCTCGCGAACCGGATTGCAGGTCGGATTGTGGCCGATATTGATCATCGCCTTCCAACAGCGGCCTTTGCTTTCCGCTTCCCCGGCATACACGCCGCCTAAAGGCAGAAGCGTTTCCTCATCCGTTTTTAAATTTGCGGTGGGAAAGCCCCACTCGCGGCCCTTCTGACGGCCGTGAACGACCACGCCGCGGATTTCATAAGGATAGCCTAACAAACGCCCGGCCTCCGCAACGTCGCCCCGTTCCAGACAACGACAGATCCGTGAAGAACTGATCTTATCGCCCTGATCGTTGACCGCCGCGATCACCACGACGTCAAACCGTCCATCAGCTTCAGCTCTGAGCGTTTCGACACTGCCGCTGCCGAATTTTCCATAATGAAAATCAAAACCGCAGACTAATACCTTCAGACGGCAATGCTCCGCCAGCATGTCAATGAACGCCTGCGGCGACAGCTCGGCCATTTCTTTAACAAAATCCAGTACGATCACACGGTCTATTCCCATCTTGCCGGCCAGCTCGATGCGCTGCTCCAGCGTCGTTAAATGCTGCACTTTCTGCATCTTGCCGATCGTGATCCACGGATCAGGTGAAAATGTGATCAGCGCGCTGTCGCACCCCGCCGCCTTCGCCCGGCGGATCGTTTCGTCAATCAACGCCCGGTGTCCGCGATGCAGACCGTCAAAATAGCCGATGCAGGCGCAGACCGGCCCTTCCAGAACCGGCCCGCCATGCGTTTTTATCATATCTACTTTCATTGATATTTCTCCTACCATAATCCCCGCAGGCAGCGGTAAATTCCATCTTCCTGCCGTTCCATCATCGCCAGCACCTGCTTTCCGCTGACGACGCCGACGATGGGTTCCATGCTGTCCAAGTGCAGCCGCTTGCCGTTTTTAATATCCGGAATCTGCGCTGGATCCGCTTCGATCAGCGGATATTGGCTGGCAATGCCGTCATAGATGGAAACAAGCTGAAAACAGCCCTGCCGGACCTCGTTTAGCGACTGACATTGTTCTAAGGTATAGCCGCAGGCCCGAGTCCGGACCAGACTGCTCATCGTGCCCACGGTTCCCAGTTTTTCCGCGATGTCTTCGCACAAGGTGCGCACATAAGTTCCGTTGGAACAAACGACGCGGAAACGGATGACCGGAGCGGTCTGCAATAATTCGATTTCCGTGATTTCGATCGGACGTTTTTCCCGTTCGACCGCCACGCCCTCGCGGGCATATTCATACAGCTTCTTGCCGTCCTTTTTGATTGCGGATACCATCGGCGGCAGCTGCAGCGAAACGCCAAGAAAGCTGTTGAGCACCGCTTCCAGCTGCGTCGATTCAACCTCGCGAACCGGTCTGGTTTCCAACGGTTTACCCCAGATATCGCCCGTATCGGTTTTTGTGCCCAGCGTCAGCTCGGCGATGTATTCTTTCGTCTTGCCTGATAAATACGGCAGCGCTTTGCAAGCCCGGCCCAGCAGCACAACCAGGACGCCCGTCGCCTGCGGATCAAGGGTTCCGGTATGCCCGACGCTCTTGATGCCGGCGGCTTTACGGACCTGATAAACCACGTCGAACGACGTCATGCCTGCCGGTTTATTAATTAAACAAATTCCGTCCACTGTATCACTCCAAACTCCACGTTTCATTATACCAAGGCTCCCATCCGTTTGCAAAGCCTATCGCCGTATCCGCGTAAATCTCACACGGAATGTTCACCTGGGCTTCAAACAGGGCCTGTGGTATAATAGGACGGAAGTAAAAAACGTCAGGAGGACAAAACCATGAATGCGATGAAACAAATTTTAGGCTGTATCCGCAAAGCCGATCAGGACTACGGCATGATCGCCGATCACGACCGGATTGCCGTCGGCGTCTCCGGAGGCAAGGATTCGATGCTTTTGCTTTATTGCCTGCATCTTTACCAGCAGTTCTGCCGGCGGATCCAAAGCAAGCAGTTTGAAGTCGTCGGCATTCATATTCAGATGGGCTTTCCCGATATGGACTTTACGGATGCCGAAGCCTTTTTCAAACAGCGCGGCATCCGGCTGGAACTCGTGCCCAGCCGAATCTACGAGATTTTAAAAATTCAGGCCAATGCGGACGGTTCCTTGAAATGCTCGTTGTGCTCAACGTTGAAAAAAGGCGCCGTCAACCGGGCCGCAAAGGACTTCGGCTGCACGAAAGTCGCGTTTGCGCACCATGGGGACGACGCGATTGAAACCTTATTGATGAATGCGATCTATGGCGGCCGGCTGGCCACCTTCGCGCCGAAGATGTATTTATCCAACGCCGAAATGCCGTTTATCCGGCCTTTCATCTACGCCCGTGAAAATCAAATCCGCGCGGCGGTACAGAGCTGCGGCGTACCGGTTGTGAAATCGACCTGTCCGATGGATGGCTACACCCGAAGGCAGGATATGAAAGAAATGCTGGAGCGGCTGTACGCGGAATATCCAATGGCCCGCGACAACTTCCTGCTGATGCTGCACAATGAAAAGCAGCTCAGCCTGTGGCAAAAAGAACCTGCCACAGGCCAAACCGAAATTCATCCGATCAGAAAATCAGAATCTTAAAGCCGTCCGGCAGCCGCAGCTGGGCGGCTGTTTTTTGTTCGTCCAGAATCCGGTGCTCTTGGGGATCACATAAGATCAGCGGCTGACATAGATCAAATTCCTCGCGGATTTCCGGCGGACTCATCTCCTGCAGGCCTTCGACAATTTCCCGCAGCGTCAGCGACGAATCGACGCTGCATTCAAAATACGCGTCGCAGCAGACTAATTCAAAACCCAGTAAAACTTCATTTTCCATTTTATTCTATCTCCTTCAATCGTTGCATTTGTTCGTTTTGAATCCACATACTTTCCTGATCTGTTAAATTTGCTATCGTGGCAGGCACCGGGAAAAACAGCTGCTGCCGCAAGCCCGGGCCGGACCACAACGTCAATGAAAAATCAACCAGCCTGCGCCATGTGCTGCGCTGCAAATCGCTCGCTGTGCCAACCAGAACAAACGGCGCTTCTCCTTCCAAAAACGCGATGATTTCCGCTTCGTCAAGCCGGGAGACATCGACGATGGGATAAGGCCCGCCGCCAAGCTGACGGATCCTGGCGGCGCAGAGCTTCGCTTCACAGCTGAGTACAACCAGATGCTGCCGCGAATGCAGCGTCGCATAGACCGGCCTGCACAGAATTGGATCCACGCCCAGAAACACGGCTTTCTTTTTCAGCCAGCGGCGCGGCAGACGCTGCGGCAGACGCGGCAGCTGCCAGCGTTTCGGTTTATCGTTTAGAAGTGGAGAAAGCGGCCGGGCCAAAACGAAATTCAGAACGGACTCCTTCTGAACCAATCCCCAACCGCTCGCCAGCGGTTGAGTCCAGGTTCGCTCCAGCACCTCGCCAAGCTGGGCCGGCGCGGCCGGACCAAGGATATAGCGAATCCGCAGACTCTGCGTCAGACGCAGCGGCAGCCGACTGACTTGCTTCTCCGCGCACAATAAATACAGGTTTAACGACGGACCTTCTTCCAAAAGCTGCTGAAACAGCGCCAGATTGTCATAACGTTCCAGAATTGTGCTGAGCTGAAGCGTCAGGACAAACAACGGAATTTCAGCGGATTGACGCTGCCGCAGACCGCGCTTAAGCAAGCTGAAAAATCGTTCCATCAATTCCGGCTGCTGTAACGTCAGAACTTCGATAACCGCGGGTTCCGCATAGAACTGCGGCAGCTGATCCAGCGGATCCAGCACGACAAACTCAGCCGCTTGGTCAAACCGTCCCGCGCTTTGGATCAGACATCGCAAGAAGGCCTCCTGTGGCGCCGCTTCCTCACTGATGAACAAACCATGCGCCAAAGGGTGAACAATCACCGGCGTGGCGCGATGCTGCGGATCATCGCCGACGCCCAGCACCAGCCCGGCCGTCTGTTTTTTCAGCTCGGCCAAATCCACCGCCGCCGGCAGCGGCGGCCACAGCGGTGGCGCAGACAAACCGCGGCGGTCCGCTTCCCGCAGCATCGCTGCCATCAGCGCTTCACTTTGGCGCAGGCTGTTATTTTTACCCCGCCGCACCTCGCGGATCGGCTGCAGCCGGGAATCCAGCCAGCGGATAATGGGATCCGGCGTCTGCTTACCGCCTAACCACGCGCATTGTCCCTGGATTAGATCCTGCTGGCTCAGCAGCAGAAATTGTCCCGGCCGGGTTAACCGCAGCGCTTTATCGCAATGCAGTATTTCCTGACTGTCCTGTTTCTGCGCCACTTTTAAACAGAGCTTAAAATTGAAATTGCTCCACATCTGTTCGTCGACGATGCCCGCCGGCCGCTGTGTCGCCAGGATCAGGTGCAATCCCAGGCTGCGTCCGATCCGGCAGATCTGGATCAAATCCCGCATAAACTCCGGCTGCGACTGCTTCAGCTCGGCGAATTCGTCAATAATCAATACGCAATGGGCCAAAGGTGTCAACTGCGGGTGGTCAAGACACAGCTGGCGGTAATGATCCAGATCGGCAACGGGCTGCTTTAACCGTGTCTGCGCCTGAGCGAAACAGCGCTGCCGGCGTTCGCATTCCTGCCGCAGGTAGATCAAAGATCGTTCTGCCCCACCTTCTGCGACATTGTTCAGTTGAGCACAGCAATGCGGGATCAGCCGCCCTTGAAAACGCAGCTGCTCGATCAGGCTGCCGCCTTTGTAATCAATGACCGCAAACTGTAATTGATCCGGACTGTAATGCCAGGCCGCTGACAAGACGAGCGTTTCCAACAGCCGGCTTTTACCGCTGCCGGTCATCCCGGCGATTAAGCCATGCGGTCCCTGGCCTTTTTCATGCAGATCCAGAATTACCGGCTGGCCTTGTTCATCCAGCCCCAAAGGAATTCGCAGCTGCGTCAGGCGTGCCGACTCCTGCCAGGGCGGACAGCCGATTCCCGCCTGGCCCAGCAAACTTTGAATGTCAACCTGCCGGCTGGACGGCCGGCTTTTCTGTCCATAGCGGTACAGTGCCAGCGCACTGTCGCGGAAGCTTTTCGCATAGCTGAAATCCACGTCGAATTCCTGGCAAAGCTGACGTGAGCGCGTCAGAATCCGGCCATGTCCCTGCTCAATGATCAAAATTCGCTGCGCTGCCAGCCGCAGATCCTCCGATCGGGCCGCCAACTGCCACACGCAGGATTTCGGCTTCGACGCTTCCCAATAAGCAGCCGCGCCCGGATCGCTCACCAGCGTCCACGTCGGAACAGGAATTTCCTGAATCTGCCGCCGGCCGCGATCCCAATCTTCCCGTTTCGTCCAGATCCGCCGCAATCCTTGTTCGTCATAAATCTGCGGCAGCCAGCAAAGCGTTTCAAAGAGAATTTCAGGCACCGGACCGATCCAGGCCAGAGCCAGGCTTTGCGCTTGGTGATGGAGCGCCAGCGTCATTAAAATCGTATTGAAAAAAGCAGCCAGCGATTTTTCATCGCAGACTAAACCGACTCGTTCCCACTCAAAGAGATCCCAGGGAAGCGGCGCGGCAGCAGTGAAGGGATGGGTTGTTTGCCAGGCGTCGATCTGTTGCTTGACCGTTTGATCCGCGGGTTGATGCAAATCCAGTGTGTCCAGATTTATTTCAGGAATCAGCGTCAGCCGCTGGCGGCCTAAACTGAGCTTGCCGAACAGCGGATGAGCACTGTCGGTATCAAAAACAGATTGTTCTTCAATTTGCCTTTTTAGCGCGTCAGCCTCCGGATAGCGCTGCGACAGAAACACCGTCGTTTCCCGCAGCGCCGTTTGGCAGCTTTGTTCCCACCCTTCCAGCACGTCCGCCAGCCATTGTTTGCGCCGACGCCGATCACGCCTGTTTAACAGATGATTCACGGCCAGCTGAACCAGCGGCCAGAACACCGCCGAAACCATCATGACGGCCGGCATCAGCACCATCATCCCTGCCGCCCCCTGACCTAACGACAAGCCGACGGCAATCGACGCCGCGCCCATCATCAGCGAAGGACCGATCGTCAGTACGCTGAAAGTCATGGGTCTGAGCTTGACTGGGGGGCCCGGGGGCAAGTGCAGCGGACATCGGGGATAGACGGGATAAAACTGAAAAGTCGGATGAAAGGGAAGCGGCAGCTTATCCGGCGGCTGGTACATCCAGTCGGCTAAAGCCTGCCGGCGCAGCGGCTTCAGCTTGATTTTGAGCTGCATTCCCGGATTGTTGAGTGCGATGAATGCCGGATGAATCAGGATCGTTACTGCAGCAAACTGCAGGCGCATTCCCGCTTCCAGCCGGGTCTGACGCTGATGGACGCCGTTGACGATCATACCGGGAAACTGCGTTGTTTCCTTCGCCAGATTCTGATCGAAGTCAAGTATTGCCCACGGTTCGTCCTGATCGCCGCAGGGTTCGCTCAACCGCTGGTCATTAAGCATCCAGCAACCCTGCGGACGCTGATAGAGCGTGTATTGATTAAATCCGGTCTCATCAAAGGTATAAAAGAGGTCAATTTTCTCATAGAACGGCAGATAACAAAGCTCGTCATGCCGCCGGCTGATCAGGCGGCAGCGGCGCGGACTGTCCAGAAACTGCAGTGTGTCGCTGAGCTGCAGCTGCCACCCTTCCTTCTTTTGCGTAATCGCCAGCACGCTGTCCGCTTCAGGGGCAAAGAATAAGCCGCGCTGCGGATGGACATGACGGATCGCCAGTCGGTGCTGCCACAGGATGCAGACGATCATGCCGCCTCAGCCCGCACATGAATATGACAGCTTGTCTTGTAGGTTTCCGACGGATCGCTGATCGTGACGATCGCATCCCCGGCTTTGACTGCCCGCACCTTGCCGGTCTGCACGACGGTAGCCACCCCCGGATCGTCCACGGAATACATCAGATCCGACACCGTCACGCCTTCCGGCAGTCCGCGGATCACAATCTGTCCGCTTTGATTCGGACTTAATATCAACAAAACTTCCGCCAGCTCGATCCGATCAGTTTGTACAATCGGAGCCGTGGTCGGCGCTGGTGAGGAAGAAGGCTCACCGCGGGTGCAGCGATCCACAAAGATCCCGTTTTCCAGATGCGTGCGGCCATGGGGATTGAGCGTCGCGTTGTTCTCATTCAGGATTGAAAATGTCCGGCCCATGCCAAACCGACCGGCTAACGACTCCGGAGAATTGATTTCCAATTCCAGAATACCGTGAACGTTTAAATCGCTGCAGAACTGCAGATTCGCATGAACCGGCTGACTTTCCAGGGGTAACTCTCCCGCTGCCCGGGATTCCAGTTCGCCGTTTTGGCTGATCCAGGCCGTCGTGCGCATCACGCCGCGCAAGCCTGTCTGCAGCATCAGATCCATCAGTGAAATCCCGGCTGCCCGGGCGGAAGCATCCAGGGCCGCAGTCATCTTGGCCGAGCCCTGAAAGATGAAATCATGCCGGTGTTCAAGCTGATGGATCGGCCGCAGAACGCCGTTTCTTATTTCCATGCCCACGCTGCCCTCCTGACTCAGAAGCAGCTCGATCTTGCCGCCGGCATAACAATGCAGCTGCAGGGTTAAAAGCAGGTCGACGATCGGAAACTGCGGTACAGGCAGTTTGATCCTGGCGATCGGGATGATCGTGTCGGCGTCCTTGCGCGTGCTTGTAAAGGAAGCGGTCAGCGAGTTTAACAGTGTGTGCGGATCCAGACCAGAAAAGTCGCTGGTCAGCGTATTGGACACCCCGCGCGTCAGACCGGCCGATTCGTTCATCACAAAGTCCAGCTGCAGCCGGCCATCCCTGCTCAAGCCGTTCCATTCGATCACCGGATGCAGTCCGGTCAGATCATAGTCCATCTGCAGCGTCGCGCTGTTGGCCAGCTTTTTTGCGGCATGGACATGAATTCCGCTGGCGGCCACGCTCCAGCTTACCTGCGTTTTGCCAACTTCAAACTGCTGCTTCATCAACGCAAACCGCGGTTCCGCCCTTTCCGCGGCATTCATTGCAAGGGACAGAAGTTCTTCACCGTTCTGCCCATAAGGCTCGATCTCAGCCTGACTCCAATCCGCATCAAACGCCAGTTTAAACTGCGTTTCGGCCAGCCACGTCTGCGGATCCTCTGGATGGACTTCAGCCATGATCTGACCTTCGGTTTCAACGATCGAATCCGTGATGTAGATTTGACGGGAATCCGGATCGGTAAACCAGCTTCCCAACTTTCCAGTCTGTCCGGGATTCAGCACAATCCTTCCCGTTTCATCCGGCCGTCCCTCTCCATTCCATAACCCGGCTGCTTCCCACTCAAACACCAGCGTCTTTGCTTCAGACTGGTTGAGCTGCCGCGTCAATTCCTTCAATGACGCTGCCGCTTCCTCCGCCGTCAGCCAGCCTTTTAGCTTCGTCAGAAATCCCAGCGTCTGGCAGCGCTCTAATGATGGATCTTCACCATCGTAAGCCTGAAGCAGATTGAGACAGGCCGCCTGCCGTGAAACCCGCTGCCGGTCCATCTCCACTTCCACGCCCCAATCTTTCAAGGCGGCCAGGCCGGCGGCGGAATCGTCAAAAAACAACGTTTCCGCCAACATCTTCGCCCAATCGCACCGCAAAACTCCCGTCGGCTGCGGCATACAGCCCTCCGCCATCATCAGCACCGTCAGCCCCGCGGCGAAAAGACTTCTCCAGCGCCCGCGCATACGCTAAAATGAACAGGCGTTGTTCTGAATCGTCGCTTCCAGCGTATCATAGCTGGACACGGCGGTATCCAGAAACCGGGCGTACGACTCGATGATCTGCTTCTGGGTTTCAAACTGCGCCGCAAACTGATTGAAACGCTGGCGGATCGCCTCCGAGCCGTCGCTCTGCCACACCATCGCCAAATCGTTCATCTGTTTCTTCGCTTCGATTAATGCGCTGTAAATTTGTTCATTGCAGACGCGAATTGCACCGGAAGTATCCTTAACTCCCGCTAATGAAATCTTCAAGTTATCCATTTTCAATTCCTCCCTTTAATTGACCAGCCGGCTGGCCTGCGCCGCCAGTTCTTCCTGCATCTGCCGGTAGCTTCGCGCCGAGGCTTTTAAGAATTCGCTGTACTGCTGCATCAGCAGCTCGACCCTTCGGAAATCATCCTGATAGCCCTGGATCTGCGTTGTAAACGCCAGATTGTCCCGGCCGATCCAGGTGTTCGCCGCCATCAGCTCTACCCGCTCGTACAGCCGTGCGACCGTCCTTTCCACCTCCTGCCGCAGCTGCTCGATCTGTCCGGCACACGCTTCCAGCCGGGTTGGTTCCACCGCAATCGTTCTCATTGTGTTCTCCTTTCTGCACGCCCCTAGTATTAATATTGCGGTTTTTTCGAAAAAGCCTTCCAAAAAAAGGAAAAAAGTTGAAAAAAAACAAAAAAAATCCTGTCCGATTCATTTCAGACAGGATTTCCGGTTAAGCTTTGTGATTGATTTGCGAAATAATCGAGTCGATCCGCTCTCCTTTTTCCAGCGAATCGTCGAGCTTGAAAATCAAATCCGGAACCTTGCGGATCGAAAGCCGTTTGCCCAGCTCCGAGCGGATAAAACCCTTTGCCCGGTTGAGTGCCTTCAGACCTGCTTGCTTGCGTTCTTCCTTGCCTAAGAAAGAAACGTAAATCGTAGCGTAGGAGTAGTCGTTGGTCACCTGCACGTCAGTAATCGTGACGAATCCGACGGACGGATCCTTCAGGGAAAACTGAATGATATCCGTGACGTCTTTGAGGATGATCTGCGCTACCCGTTCTTGTTTGACAGACATGAGCGTCCCTCCTGTTTCTTCAGGAAAAGCGTTTCCTTAATTCTGAGGAACCTCCTGATCGGCGTAGGCCTCAATCAGGTCGCCTTCCTTAATGTCGTTAAAATTCATGATCGTTAAGCCGCATTCATAACCGTTGGTGACTTCCTTGGCGTCGTTCTGGAAACGCTTCAGCGAGCCCAGCTGGCCGTCGTAAACGACGATACCCTGACGGATTAAACGCACCTTGCAGTCCTTGACCAGCTTGCCGTCGGTCACCATGCAGCCGGCGATCGTGCCGATCTTGGAAACCTTGAAGGTCTGACGGACTTCCGCCTGTCCGATGACGACTTCCTCGTACACCGGCGCCAAAAGGCCCTTCATCGCCAGTTCCATTTCCTCCATGGCTTTGTAGATGATGTTGTGCAGACGGATCTCGACGCCTTCTTCTTCCGCTTTTTTACGCACATTGGCGTCCGGGCGGACGTTGAAGCCGTAGATCACCGCTTTGGAAGCGCTCGCCAGCATGACGTCGGATTCGCTGATCGTCCCGGCGGTCGAACGGATGACGTTGACCTTGACACCCTGGACATCCAGCTTTTCCAGCGAGGACTTGACGGCTTCCGCCGAGCCCTGCACATCGGCCTTGACGATAACCGGAATTTCCTGAACCTCACCAGCTTCGATCTGACGCGCCAGATCGTCTAAGCTCATTGCGGAACTGCTCTTGCGTTCCTGCTCGATCTTGGTCTGGGAACGGCGTTCCGCAATCGCACGGGCCTGCTTTTCATTGTCGAAGACCTTGAACATATCGCCCGCTACCGGAACATCGTTTAAGCCGATGATCTCAACCGGCGTCGATGGCCTGGCTTCCTTGATTTCACGGCCGCGGTCGTCGGTCATCTTTCTGACCTTGCCGAAGCAGGCGCCGACAACGATGCAGTCGCCGGTGTGCAGCGTGCCGTTTTGAACCAGCAGCGTGACGACCGGTCCGCGGCCCTTGTCAAGCTTCGCTTCAATAACCGTACCGGTCGCGTTGCGCTTCGGGTTGGCTTTCAGCTCGCGCATTTCCGCAACGACCTGAATCGTTTCCAGAATATCCTGGACGCCGTCGCCCTGCTTCGCCGAACACTTGACGAAGATCGTATCGCCGCCCCATTCTTCCGGCAATAAGCCCAGATCGGCCATCTCGTTCATGACGCGGTCCGGGTTCGCAGCCGGCTTGTCCATCTTGTTGACGGCGACGATGATCGGAACGTCCGCTGCTTTGGCGTGGTCGACGGCTTCCTTGGTCTGCGGCATGACGCCGTCATCCGCGGCGACGACGATGATACAGATATCCGTCACCTTCGCCCCGCGGGCGCGCATTGCGGTAAACGCTTCGTGGCCCGGCGTATCCAGGAACGTGATCTTCTTGCCCTGGACGCTGACCTGATAGGCGCCGATATGCTGCGTGATGCCACCGAATTCGCCCTCGACGACCCGCGTCTTGCGGATCGTGTCCAACAGCGTCGTTTTGCCGTGATCGACGTGCCCCATGATCGTAACGATCGCCGGGCGCTGCACGAGATTCTCCGGATTTTCTTCGACTTCGTCTTCCAGACTGTCCTGATCCACCGGAATTTCTTTCTTGACTTCCACGCCGTACTCCATGCAGACCAACTCAATCGTTTCGTCATCCATCGAGCTGTTGATCGTCACCATTTTGCCCAGCATAAACAGCAGCTTGATGATATCGCTGGCATTGCGATTCATCTTCTGCGCTAATTCCCCGACGGTAATTCCTTCCTCGTAGGTAATGCTGGTTACGGCTTCCATCTTCGGCCGTGGGTTATAGGAATTATTGGAATTGTTGGATCTGTGGTTATTCCGTCTTCCCGAGTTATTCCTTCTTTGTTGTTTAGCCAATACCTTCACCTCATTTCATAACTGCATCCTGAATAGACCGGGCCAGTCCCTCGTCCAGAACCGCGCATGCGATCCGTCTGGGCTGGCCGAGCGCGGCCGACAGTTCTTCAGCCGTCCCCTCGACTATCCAGTCAACGCCGTAGAAACGGCATTTATCCTGAATCTTCTTCTGCGCGTTGCTACCGCAGTCCGCGCAGAGAAGAACCAGCTTCGCTTTGTTTTGACGGATTGCCGCCATCACGCTGTCCCCGGTTGCGACCTTGCGGGCGCGGGAAGCGATTCCCAACAATCCTGAAACCTTGTTATTCACCGAGAACCTCGCGGATTTTATCATAAACTTCTTCGGGGATCTCGCATTCCAGAGCGCGCTTCAGACTTTGCCGCTTGATCGCCAGCTCCAGCGCCGCCGCGTCCCTTTTCAGATACGCCCCGCGGCCGTTCAGCTTGCCGGTCAGGTCCACTTCCACCGTGCCCTGCGGCGTTTTCACAATCCGCAGCAGTTCCTTTTTCGGACACTGTTCCTGCGTTGCGACGCATTTGCGCATCGGTATTTTCTTCATCGTACTCCCTCCCGTCTTTCCGGTTTATTTTTCTTCGTCGTAGTATTCGTCGAATTCATCGAAATCGATATCGTCCTCGATCCAGCTGTTCTGCGCTTCCAACTCTTCCTGACGGCGGATTTCCTCCAGCTCTTCCTCTGAATAGACTGGCTTGAATTCGTAGTCCTTATCCTTCTTCAGATCTTTCAGACGCAGCTTGCGGTCATCCTCGCGGACATTCTTGCGGCGGCGCAGCGGCGCTTTTTCTTCGGTATGCGCCGAAGACTGCGTCGGATCAGCCAGCCGTTCAAAGCGGGATACATATTCGCGGCGTTCGCGAACCTCACGCTTGGCGCGGACCGGTTCCTCTTTCTTGACAGACGCTGCCGGTTTGACTTCCGGCTGCACTTCAACCGGTTTAACTTCCGGCTGAATTTCCGGCTTTGTCAGCATTTCTTCTTCCGCAGCCTCCGGTTCCGGTTCGACTTCCGCTTCCGCCTGCGGCGTTTCAACGGCCGCTTCCTGGACAACTTCCGTTTCCGCAGAAACTTCCGGTGCTTCGACCGCAGCTTCCGATTCGGCCTCCGGCTCTGTTTCAACTTCCTGAACGCCAGCCTCTTCCAGCTGCTTGGCGATCCGCTGTTCTGCCAGCCGCTTCTGTTCCTCAGCGGCAAACTGCAGCATCATCGTCTTCCAGTCGATGCCCTGTTCCTCGATCTCGCCGGCCGTCTTAATATCGATCCGCATGCCGGTCAGCTTCACGGCCAGACGGGCGTTTTTGCCCTTCTTGCCGATCGCCAGCGACAGCTGGTTGTCCTCAACGACGACTAGCAGCGAACGCTTGTCCTCGGTTGGCAAGACCGCCAGAATCTGAGCCGGAGCCAGCGCGTTTTTAATCAGCTCGCTGATGTTGTCGCTCCACTCGAAGATATCAATTTTCTCACCCTTCAGCTCGTCGATGACGACCTGAACACGGCTGCCGCGCGGACCGATGCAGGCGCCGATCGCATCGACGTCCGGATTGTTCGACCAGACGGCCATCTTCGTCCGTTCCCCGGCTTCACGGGCAATCGCCTTGATCTCGACGACACCCTGATAGATTTCCGGAACTTCTTTTTCAAACAGACGCTTGACCAGCTTCGCGTCGGAACGGGAAACCAGCACCTGCGCACCCTTGGTATCTTTGTTGCATTCGGTGATGACGACACGGATGCTCTGACCTTCGACGTAGCGTTCGCCCGGGATCTGAGCGGCGCGCGGCATCAGCGCCATCGTCTTTCCCAGATTGACGACGACAAACTTCTCCTCGACCGACTCGATCATGCCGGTGACCATTTCGTCCAGCTGATCGATGTATTCATCATAAACCGCCTGCTTCTCCGCCTCACGGATTTTCTGCTTCATGACGTTTTTTGCCAGCAGCGCGGCGGCCCGGCCGATCTGGCTGATATCCACTTCGCGGTCGACTAAATCGCCCAGCTGATAACCTTTATCCTTGACCTCGGCCAGCGCGATCTCCAGCTCTTCATCCTCGACTTCCTCAACGACGGTATATTGCTGGTACACATGAATCTGACCGTTGGCTTCGTTGATGTCGACGCGAACCAGCACGTCCGGGATGTCGATGTGTTTGCGATAGGCTTTGGCTAAAGCCTCCTGCAGCGCGGCGATGACGATTTCCTTGGTGATCTTGCGGTCATCCTCGATCGTCTGCATCGCCTTCAAAAATTCTTTGAAATTCATTGCGATTTCTCCTCCAAGTCCTTACAATTTCACAGCCAGGCGGATCTTTTCAATCTGATCCAGTTCCACCTGAGCCTTGCGGGTTACAGCTTTATCGCGATAGCTAAGGGTCAGGGTGGTTTCGTTCATTTCCAGTAAATCGCCGGTGATTTCCATCATCGACTTGACCGGGCTTTTTAACCGGACGAAGACATGCTTACCCAAAGCGCCGCGGATTTCTTCCTCATTGCGCAGTTCGCGTTCCGCGCCGGGCGAGCACACCTCCAGAAAGTATTCAAAGCTGATCCAATCGTCATGGGCATCCAGAGCTTCGGAAATTTTCTCCGAGACTAAGGCGCAGGTATCGATGTCCATAGATCCGTCAGCTCTCATCACTGCGATCTGAAGAATCCGGGATTTCTTTTCGTTCACCCATTTCAGATCGTAAAGCTGAATGCCAAGGGAGTCCAGGACAGGCAGAATCAACGTCTTGATGTTTTCCAACTGTTCCATTTTTCTCTCCTTATAACATGAATGAAGGAGTGGCTTTCACCACTCCTGCTGTTTCTTTATGCACTCTTACTATACACAGAATTGGCGTAAAAATCAAGCGTTTTCTGAACTTCGGCCCCGCTTTTCAGACGTTTTTCTCACAGTTTTTTCTCTTCATCGACTTTACGGCGGAATTTCAGCAGTCCCAGATACCGCAAAACAGCCAGACTCCAATGCAGCCGGGCGCCGATGCAGAAGACGACGAGAAAAACGATCACCAGCGTTTGTTCCGGCAGAAAGAGCTTCAGAATCGTAAACACCAGGATGAACAGGATCAGCGCCGCAACTGGAAACAGCTGCATCAGCGAAGCCGCAAACGGCTCCATTTCAATGCGGTAATGACAGTGCGGACAGTCGAATTCCCGGACTTCATTGAGCTGCGAAGCCGGAATTTCTTCGTGGCAGACAGGACATTCGATTTTCATAACGACCGCTTCCTTTTTGAGAACAGATTCTCCCGCCTCTATTATAACAGGAAAATCCGCCCGCAGGCGGATGATTTCCCAGATTTGATTCAAATGAGTTATTTTGTATTGCAGCCGGGCTTTTTCCAGTTTCCAATTAAAACAGACTCAGCTGGTTCTCTTCCTGCATGCCTTCCAGCGTGCCCAGCACCTCGAGCTTGCGCATCAGCGTTTGGGAGAGCTGGGTACGGTTTAATAAATCTTCTTTGGATAAGAACTCGCCCTGTTGGCGGGCTTCTACGATCGACTTGGCGACGTTGGCGCCCAGACCGTCGACTGTCGTAAACGGCGGGATGATCGTCTTGAGATCGTCCGGCAGCACGCGGAATTCCGTCGCCAGGGATTTGTCGATATCAATGTTGGAAAAGCGATAGCCGCGAGCGTACATCTCCAGACAAGCCTCGAACATCGAGTACAGATCTTCGTCTTTCTTGGTGACCTGACGCTTGGTTTCCGGATTCGATTTCATCGCCTGAATCTCGTCCATCCGCCGCTTGATCGCGTCCATGCCCTTGACCATCGTTTCGATTTCATAGGCATCGCAGCGCAGCGTGAAGAACGCGACATAGTACCAGTAGGGATGATGAACCTTAAACCACGCGATGCGGATCGCCATCATGACGTAGGCGACGGCATGGGCTTTCGGGAACAGATACTTGATCTTTAAGCAGCTGTCGATATACCATTGCGGAATGTTGTTTTCCTTCATCAATTCGATCCATTCCGGTTTTAAGCCCTTGCCCTTTCGGACACTTTCCATAATGAAGAATGAATCCTTCTTCGGCATTCCCTTTTCAATCAGATAGGTCATGATGTCGTCACGGCAGCCGATGACGTCGTGCAGCGTCAGCCCGCCGTCGATCAGATCCTTGGCGTTGTTCAGCCAGACGTCGGTACCGTGGGACAGACCGGAAATCCGCAGCAGTTCGGAGAACGTGCTCGGACGGGTCAGCTCCAGAATACCGCGGACAAACTTCGTGCCGAATTCCGGCAGGCCGACCGCCCCGGTCGCCTCGCTGTACACCCGCGGATCGGCTTTCAGCGCGTCGACGGAATTGAAAATCGACATCGTTTCCGGATCGTTCATCGGAATCGTCGTCGGATCGATCCCGGAGATGTTCTGCAGCAGACGCATCGCCGTCGGATCGACGTGGCCGAGGATATCGAATTTCAAGACGTTGTCATGGATATCATGGAAATCGAAGTGCGTCGTTTTCCATTCGGAATCCGGGTTATTGGCCGGATACTGAACCGGCGTAAAGTCATAGACGTCCATGGAGCTCGGGATGACGATGATGCCGCCAGGATGCTGGCCGGTCGTCCGCTTGACGCCCTCGCATCCGTTGGCTAATCGCAGCCGCTGCGCCTGACGCATGTTTTCCAAGCCCATTTCCTCCGCATAGCCGCTGACATAGCCAAACGCCGTCTTCTGGGCGACCGTGCCGATCGTCCCGGCGCGGAATACGTGATCCTCGCCGAAAACTGTTTTCGTAAAGGCATGCGCCTTATCCTGATATTCGCCCGAGAAGTTCAAGTCGATATCCGGAACCTTATCGCCTTCAAAACCCAGGAAGGTTTCAAACGCGATGTCATGGCCGTTGACGATCATCTCCGCGCCGCATTTCGGGCATTTCTTCGCTGGCAGGTCAAAACCGGACTTCACCGAGCCGTCGGTGATGAATTCAGAGTGCTGACAATCCGGGCAGACGTAGTGCGGGATCAGCGGATTGACCTCGGTGATTCCCGACATCGTCGCGACAAAGGAGGAGCCGACCGAGCCTCGCGAGCCGACCAGATAGCCGTCTTCGTTGGACTTCTTGACCAGCAGATGGGAAATGTAGTAAATAACCGCGAAACCGTTGCCGATAATCGAGTTCAGCTCACGCTCCAGCCGTTTTTCCACGATTTCCGGCAGCACTTCGCCATAGGTTTTATGCGCGTTCTCATAACAGATCGTTTTCAGCTTCTCTTCGGAACCTTCGATGACTGGCGTATACAGCTTGTCATGTACTGGCAGCACCTTTTCCACCTGATCGGCGATCGCGTTGGGGGCTTCGACGACCAGCTCATAGGCCAGCTGCCGATCCTCAACCCAGTCGAACGCCTGAAGCATCTGATTGGTCGTTAAGAAATGCTGATCCGGCGTTACGGTGCGGGAGCGCCGTTCCTTATCATAGATATACAAAGGATGTCGGACGCCGCCGATCCCCTGCGTCTGGATGTAGATATCGCGCAGGATTTTTTCTTCCTTTTTGCAATAGTGGACGTCGCCGGTCGCAACGACCGGTTTGTTCAGCTTCTTCGCCGTCCGGATTATCCGCATCAGCACCTGCTTCAGCCGATCGGTATCCGGCAGGGAATGAGATTCAACCAGCGGCCGGTAATTCTCCAGCGGCTGGATTTCGATGTAATCGTAAAAAGCGATCGCCGCTTCAAGATCCTGCTGGTTGCGGTTAGCTGCCAGCTCGAACACCTCGCCGTTGTAGCAGGCCGAGCCGATCAGCAGATTCTCGCGCAGCTCCTGGATGCATCGCCGCAAAATCCGCGGTTCAGCCAGAAATTCTTCGCCGCTGCTTTTGGAATTGGCTTTGCCGAAGACCGCCAGATAATCGGTATTGGACAGCGTAACCAGCTTGAACAGATCCTTCAGTCCGGCCTGATTCTTGGCGATCACGTTGACATGACGCTTCATGACTTTGACAAACGCTTTTTCATCCTGCAGATTCTGCAGATCGGCGACAGTCTGCGCGCCGCGGTCCTTGCATTCCTTGATCATCAACATGAACACGCTGGCCAGCACGTCGGCATCGTAATCCGCGCGGTGCGCGACTTCTTCGTCGTAGGTAATCCGGTAATGGCGGGCGATGTTGCCCAGACGGTAACTGCGGCGGTCGGAATGCAGCGCACGCGCCAAATCCAGCGTATCGACGACCGGATTGGTCAGCGGCGCCATGCCGATGCGTTTGAGTTCTTCGTTGAGAAAGTTGTAGTCAAAGGTCGCATTGTGGGCGACCAGCACTTTATCGCCGATGAAATCAACCAGCTCCTGTGCCACCTCGGCAAACGGTTTGGCCTGGGCGACGTCTTCGTTGGTAATGTTGGTCTTTTCTGAAATAAAGGCGTTGATCGGCACCGGCGGCTTGACGAACAGCTGTTTGGTTTCCTTGATCTCGCCCCGTTCGATCACGACCGCGCCGAATTCGATGATGTGATCAAAGCTGCAGGATAAGCCGGTGGTTTCCAGGTCATAGACGACATACGCCGTATCGCTCAGCGAATCGGCGCGCGGATTGCGGATGATCGTCAAAAACTCGTCGACCATGTTCATTTCAACGCCGTAGAGAATTTTAAATTCGCGGTCCTTGTTGCCCTTGAGCAGCTTGGCGGCGCAGCTCTGCGCCTTCGGGAATGCCTGGCAGGCCATGTGATCCGTGATCGCGATCGCGCGGTGCCCCCATTTAAACGCCTGCGTCACCAATTCCTCGACTTCGCAAACGCCGTCCATTTCCGATTTATTCGTGTGACAGTGCAGCTCGACGCGCTTGACGTCGGCCGTATCCTGTTCCTCTTCCTTCTTTTCCAGCTTGACGATGTCGTCCGGGAAAAACACCAGCTCCTTGGCAAAGGAATCATAGCGGACTGAACCATACACCCGCACGTCGTCCCCGACACCGACCTCGTTCAGCTTTTCCTTCGGACAGCGGGCGCTCTCAAACCGCTTGCAGGTAATCGCGTCGTCGTTATCCTTGACATAAAGCGTCTGAATCTCGTTGCCGGTCTTTTTGATCGTCACTGAATCTTTTTCAAAAATCGTGCCGGTAAACTGGACATTCTGAATTTCGTCGTTGATTTCCTTCAATGTCAGCACGGTATAATCTTCCATCTTCGTGCGGCGGGAGCGATAGCTCGGCTTATCCGCAGAAAACGCCGGCTTGGCCTGCGGCTTCGGGGCTTCCTTGGGCATCTTGACCTCGATCTGGGTGAAGCTGGCCGCGCGGCAGGAAAACTCAAAATCATAGCTGATCCCTGCGTTCTGCATGAAGTGATCGAGTTCTTCCCGACAGGCCGTCGCCTGCTGCTTCAGCGTTTCGTCGGCAAACAGACAATCGACAATCTGATCCCTGACCGTTGGGATCGCGTCTTTCAACCCCTGACCAAAACGTGAGTGCTCGCTGAAATATTTACAATATTTCAACATTTCGCCAGAATCAAGATCACAGACGTCCGCGCTGATCCGCAGCTCAACCGGACAGCCGATCAGCTTGATCAGACCGTCGTTAAAGCACTGCAGCTGTTCCAGCGGCAGCGTCCGCGGCAGCTGAAGCTCCAGCACAACCTTTTTTTTCGCGGTAATAAATTTACAATGCGTGATTTTTCCCTGTTCAAAATAAGCGCTGTCCAGTCCTTCGAACTGAACCTTGCTTAGCGTTTCTTTTAATTCGATTGTTCCCATTGGCGCATCTCCATCCTGTTCCTGGGTATCATTCTACCATTTTTCATCCTGAAATAGAATTGAAAATATCTTTCATCCGCTTGTCAGACAAGTGAAAAGAAACCGGCGTTGGCCGCAAACCACCTCAGGAATAAACGAGATGGACAACCTTAACCAAGGCTTTTTCGCAGGTGTAACAGCGATGACCGGCTTTTCAAAAGCAAAAAAACCGGCGCCTTTTTCAGCGAACCGGTTCTTTACATAATTAAAAGTCAAATTGAATGACAGATCAGAAGATTCCGCCCAGCAGGGAGGCGACCGCTTTCGCCAGCATGCCGAACAGTGAAAAGTCGTTGCCGGCATTGATCAGCATCCAGTTGGCGATCGTATGCGAATACGCCAGCGCCGAGAAGCCGACCATGACAACCATCACCGCCGCGGCCACAAATGTGCCGATCACCGCGCCGCGCAGGCCGCCCTGGCCTTCGCCCAGAATCGCCGCCGTGCCGCACTCGAAGAACGAAGTGATGACTAACGGAACCAGCATAATGCCGAAGACCTGCGTCGCGTTGCAGATCAAAATCAAAACGGTCGAGGTGATCATCGCGACGACAAAGCCGATCAGAACGGCATTCGGCTTGTAGGTAAACAGCATCGGGCAGTCGTAAGCCGGAATCGCGTTCGGAACGACTTTCTCCGAAATGCCCTTGAACGCCGGAACGATCTGGCTGATCAACATGCGCACGCCCTGCAGCAGCAGGATCAAGCCCGCGCCGTAATTCAAACCCTGCGCAATCGCTACAACGACGACGTTTTCGCCTTCGCCCAGCATCGTTGGAATCGTCAGGCCGACGATCACAAACATCACGAAGATGACCAGACAGCCGGTAATGGAGATCTCACGGAAGAACGACAGCGCCTTCGGAATTTGAATATCCTCCGTCGATTTTTCTTTATTGCCGACTTTGGAGGCGACAAACCCGGAAATCAAGCCGAGATAGCCGGTCGGATGGCCCAGCAGAAAGCTGTTGTCCCGGGTGACCGCAAACGTGTATTTCTTGAGCGCCCACGGCATCAGCGACCAGTATAATGCGGAACAGATCGCCCCAAAGAGAATCAGCGGCATTCCGCGCAAACCGCCTTCAACCCCGGCGGCCACAAAGATAAACGGGAACCACCAGAGCATGTGGCCGGTTAAGAAAATCGTTTTGACCGGCGTGAAACGGGCGATCAACAGATGCAGGATCATCCCGATAAACATCGCCATGCCGATATCGCCGCCAAAGGAAGCGGTAAAGGTCGCGTCGTTGAGACCTTCGGCAACGGTGCCGTTCAGCGACTGGAACGCCGTGTTGATCGGCAGAATCGACTGTACCAGCATCGAGACGCCGGTGTTGAGGATGACCATGCCGAAGGCTGTCATCAGCGCGCCCTTGACGATCGTGCCGAATGGTTTTTTCTGCAGCGCCAGTCCGAGGGCTGCGATCAAGCCCAGCAGAACCGGCGGATTGCGAAAGATACTGTTAATTATAAAATTCATCAATTCCATAGTGTAAATCCCCTTTCGACTTACTGTTTTTCATTGAGAAACTGGCGGACCTGGCTTTCGACTTCGCTCAGATCCATGTAGCGGGTAACGGCAAAAACAGGAACGGAAACACTCTGCGACAATTCGGGCTGCAGCTGCGGGCTTGTAAAAATAGCGTCGCAGTCCGCACTGTGGGCTGACGTCAGATCGGTGTTCTCCACTTCCACGTCCAATCCCAGCTTGTCCGCGACTTTCTGTAAGCTCATCGCCAGGATCAGACTGGATCCGACGCCAAAGCCGCACACGGCAACAAATTTCATAACGCTCACCTCCTTTATCGAACGTTTTTATCTAAGATGGATCCTGCCGGATCAATCTCAAGATCTCTTCCGCACTGCCCTGACACAGCTTGTCAATGTTGGCCTGATCGTACAGAATCTCAGTCAGTTCAGCTAACGCGCGGATATGCGAGGTACTGTCCACCGTCGCCAAAACCGCGAACAAATTGACGGGTTTTCCCAACAGGTCCACCGCTTCCTTCACGGAAAGAATCGCCATGCCCAGCCGGTGGACATGCAGAGCGCCGCTGGCATGCGGCAGCGCAAAGCGGTCGGCCAGCACAATGTAAGGACCATACTTTTCAATCGAGGCGATCATTTCCTGAATGTATTCCGGATCGATACTTCCGTCATAAACCAGAGGCTGCGCCGCCTCGGCTATCGCGGACTGCCAGCTGTCGACATGATCTAATACACGGATTTTATCGGATGTGATCAGTTCTTTTAACATAGGACTTCCCCTTTCTTCTTTATGTTTGTATAACAAGGCTTCCAATTCTCTGACCAGCGCCGGACGGTTTTGGATGACACAGTATTTTTCGATCACCTGCAACAGCGGCTGGATTTCCGGACCGGAGTCCGGCATCGGTATCCCCGCACATTTTTCCATCAACAAACAGACGTCCTGACGATTCAGCAGCGGGTTGACCTGAATCAGTTTCTCATCATAGCCTTCAATCGGCATTGTAGACACAATATAATCGTAAGGAACCGTAAGCTGCGGCAGGCGCTGCAGCGATACCTGATCGACAATCTGGATCAGCGGCACGCTTTGTTCGATCTGAATCTGAAGCATTTTGGAGACCATCAGTCCCTGCGGACAGACGAGCAGAATCCGATTGCGCATTCGCCGGTGATTTTCCTGACTGCGCAGCACCCCGCCGAAATAGGCGGTGAGAAAAGCGATTTCTTCTTCCCGAATCCCTTTGAATTCCGGAAAGATTTGTTCGTCTTCCAGAATCAGACGAATCATGGTAAACAATTCGAAGTACCGGGACTTAATCTCATCAAGACAGAAATTTCGAATTGGAAACTGAAATTGAATCCGATAATAAGAGGCCAGAAGATGCTGCGCAATACTGCGCCGGATCGTTTCACGGTCTTCGATAACCACTGCCATCCGACTCTCAAAACAGGTGATCAGCCGCGTCACGCCCTGATCGATAATCGTCTGTTTTTCACCTGCGCTCAGCGTTGTCAAAGAGCTGATAAACGCTGTGAGATAGGCTGCTTCCAGCGGATCGTTGATTTTCAGATCAGCCGCGACTGACTGACGGTAATGGAAGGCCTGCGTTTCCAGCGTCCAGTCGGCTCGGATCCGGCATTTCTTAGTCATTCGTAATCGGACAAACCGAAGCATGGCTGAAAGCAGCGCCAGCGAATAATCCGCTAAGCCCAGTTGATTTTTCTGATTAAACGTAAGGATTTCACTGCTGATGCGGTTGATCAGATTGTTATCGTTGTACAGGCAGTATATATAGCGGTCGCGGATTTGATTTTCATCGCCGCGGATCTGATAGGCGCCCTCGTCATAGCGTAATTCAATGCCCTGCGCCTCCAGCTGAACGCGGAGTTCATTCATCAGATAGGTCATCGTGGAATGACTGATTTGAAGCTTCTGTTCCATCTGTTCCAATCTTGGAAAATCATCACACAGAATTTTATATAAAATAAACTCCAGCTTTTCCTCCGTTCCCTGCAGCGTGAGTTCCTGATCGGCGATCATCTGGCTGACCCGTTGCAGATCGCCCACAAAGACCAGTTGTCCCGCGATTTTTTTCAGCTGCGCGCAATGGCGCAAACAATAATTTATTTCTTCAATGTCATAGTAGAGCGTACGTTTGGAAACATGGAGTTTCTCCAACGCCGTTTCAAAAGGAAGGCCCGGCGACTGCAGAATCCAGCGGATCAGCTCGCTTTGTCTTTTCTTCATGGTTTCTCCTTTTCTTTATTAT
Organism: Holdemania sp. 1001095H_141210_F2; assembly: GCF_015558105.1. Classification (NCBI taxonomy): domain Bacteria; kingdom Bacillati; phylum Bacillota; class Erysipelotrichia; order Erysipelotrichales; family Erysipelotrichaceae; genus Holdemania; species Holdemania sp. 1001095H_141210_F2. The sequence continues at coordinate 249 of NZ_JADNPO010000016.1, read as the reverse complement.
TTCTTATTTATTATAGTGGGACAAGAACGGCTTCTTGCACAGGAGAAACAAACTTTTGCACGCCATCACAAAAACCTCTGCTTCGGCTCGCTTTTGCTTCTGATCCTCACTTTCCAGAATTCTGTTTTTATGCAGAAGCTGAACCTCAAACGTATTTTCCGATTTCCATGTTGAAAAATCTGCCTGCCGGCGATAATAGGGTAGAGGGAAAATAAATTTCGCCCCTCCCATTGCACCGTACGTACGGAT
>NZ_JADNPO010000015.1:0-65790 GCF_015558105.1 Holdemania sp. 1001095H_141210_F2 | reverse complement strand
GTAAATACCCGTGGTTGGATTTTCACCAACTAGATGTATGCCATGCCCGGCACACGGAAAAAGCCAGATCGCTTCCGGCAAATCTGGCTTTGTGAATCCGCATTCAAATCAATCCAATGACAGCCGCGGTTCACTGCGATCCGCAGACTTTTCAACCGATCACAGACCGGCCCGCCGGCGAGTTTCCACAATTCCCCACAACATCAGCACAATCGCGGCCAGTTCCATCAGGATGAACAATCCCTCCGGGAGATTCTCGATCAGGCCATGCACCGTCAGCGCGGCGGCATTCACCAATAACCCCAATGTCAGCGGCCATGCCCGCTTTTCACATTTGCCCATGCGGATCACCTCTAAATCCGGCGGCTGTAATAGAGCTTACAGCCAATCATCACGACAAGGACGGCGATCAACACTGCCAACAATGTGAAGAATACCGTGGCATTGAACATTCCGCTTAATAACAGAGCGAAATATTCCAGGCCGATCAGAATCAATAACGCCGAGGAACTTGTCTTCATCGCGATCAACGTCTGGCGTTCATCCTGCTCTTGAATCCGGGTCTTCTTCTGTAATTCCGGATCCTTCAGCAATTTTCTTACCTTCACCCAGAACAGGGCGGAGAATAACATTAAGCCGATACCGGTTCCTGTATAAACACCCTTGAGAAAATCCGCGAAGGCAAGATCCGCTTCCGGCTTCCACAAGTTCACGATCACCAAAACAACCAATCCCAAAACGATCCCCAGAACGGAAAGATTCCGACGGGCTTTTAATGTTTTTTCATAATCCACGCCGCTGGCCAGCGCATGACTTAAAACTTTAACCAACATTTCATTCATCCTCCTCAAATAAAAAGACTTCTTCGATCGTCAGGTCAAAATACCGGGCGATTTTGTGCGCCAACATCAGCGAGGCGTTGTATTTTCCGTTTTCCAGCGAAATGATCGTCTGGCGGGTAACCTCGACCGCATCGGCCAGTTCACTTTGCGATAAGCGGCGCTGTTTGCGCAGCTCCTGAACTCGATTCTTCAACTTGATCACACTCCATAGTATAGCTAGCTTTACATTTTTAGTATAGTCAACTTTACATATTCTGTCAAGCGAACTTTACACTTTTCTGATAGCTCTTAAATGAGAGAAACGAAAGTGAAGCGAAATCATTCCGATTTCTTGATTTCTTCTTTATCTGTTGTCCAAAGCGAAGCCCAGCCGAACCGCAGGGGCACAGGATTCTCTCCGACAATCTTCTCTTTTCAGCCCAGCGCAAGTACTAAAAAAGGGCATTGCTGCCCTTCGGTGTTGATTTCATCCAATCTTCTTTGATTCTGCGTGCCGTTTTCAAGTTTTTTCCCCGTTATCCAGACAGCCTCTCACTGTGAGTATGCCCGGATTTACCCTCCATGAATTATCCATTTGATGAATCCGATTTATTTTCCACAGCCGTTTCCCAATGATTCAGCTGCCAGGTTAAAACGCTGCTGAGAATCAGGCCGGCCAGCGGCAGGATCAGCTGTGCCAGCGTAAACGGATTCGGCCGGTCATGAATTCCGTAATCATCGTACAATGCGACGTCAAAACCGATGTTGCAATCGTTGACAATCAACATCATGAGAAACAACACCGTAGCGGCAGAGCCGAGCCAACGCATGACCGTCATTTTTTTCATGGAGTTCCTCCCGCCGGCTTTACATCTGTTTCAGAATGACGGAAAGCTTCGGCATCAGCTGCTGCTTCCGGGAAATGATCTCATGATCATAACCGGAATTGTCGTCGAATTTCGTATCAATGATTTCGTTCATCACATAGGAAAGCGGACCGCTGTAAACAAACATCGTGCCTTCCGCCATGATATGCGAAAACATCATAACCATTAAATCAAACTGCTTGGCAGTCTGTTCCTTTTCCAGCTGCTGACGGAAAGCCGGCAGAATTGCCTGGATATCTTCAATATTCTTATAGTTGGTCTGACCGATCGCAATCTTGTATTTTCCCATATCGTAGGTCTTCAAGTCGCGGTTAAGGATCTGCGTCGGCGTCGATTCCTTCAAGGCCACCGAGGCGCTCAGCATTTCATCAGCGTAATGATCAAGATCCACCCCGGCGATCTCCGCCAGCCCGTAAGCGACATCCTTATCCAGCCGGGTTGTGGTTGCGGATTTAAAATGCAGCGTATCGGAGATGATCGCGCTCATCATAATTCCGGCCATCTGCGCCGACGGGATGATGCCGTTTTCCTTATACAGCTGCGCGATGATCGTACAGGTACAGCCGCAGCGCTGATTGCGGTAAAAAATCGGATAGGAGGTTTCAATATTGCCAATGTGATGGTGATCAATAATTTCCTCGATCTCCGCGTCGTCAATGTTGTTGATCGCCTGATTTTTAGCCGAGTGATCGACCAGAATAAACTTCTTGCGGCGATAGTTCAGCAGGTGATAGCGGGAAACCGCGCCGACCGCTTTGCCTTCGATATCCAGCACCGGATAGCTGCGGTAGCGGGTGTTCGCCATTTTCTTCGCAACGTCGTCAACATATTCGTCGTCCTGGAATGTGATTGGATTGCGGCTCATCAGGCTTTCCACCGGGAAGGCTTCGTTGATGACCTTGGCGACCTTCATCGTATCCCATGGCGTGCGGATCACCGCACAGTCCTGTTTACGCGCAAGTTCAAGATTGTCCGGGCTGATCTCCTGATTGCATGTGATGATCATGCACCGCGTGCCCATTTCCAGCAGCTGCCGCTGCTTGCGGTTGCCATCGGAGAGAATCGTGATCGAATGGCGGAAGTTCTCCTCAAACTTTGTGCCGTCGTTGAGCGTGACGATGAACACCTTGCCGTTGGTCTTGAAATTCTTCGGTTCGTAGTCGATCTCGCCGTTGATCGTTTTGGCCAGCGCGGACAGCGAAGCGGTTTTCATCAGCTTATGCATCAGCTCGTCGCTCATCATCCGCGGCGACGCCAGGTTGGACGTGGACACAATCCCGGTCAGCTTCTGCTGCTCATCCAGTACGAACAGCGATTTGTTGCGGGCCTTGAACAAAACGTCCCAAGCTTCCTTCAACGAGGTCTTGGTCGTGATCAAGGTTGGTTCGTCGATGTCGATATCGCGCAGCTGAGACCGCGCGTCTTTTAATAACAGCGGATTTTCCAATCCGAAACGTTTCAGTACATATTTGGTTTCTTCGTTGAGCGGTCCCAAGCGACACGGAATCGCATGAACGCCCAGCCGCTGCTTGAGTTCAGCGTACGCCAGGGCAGAACAAATCGAATCGGTGTCCGGATTCTTATGACCGACGATATAAACATATTGCTGCATAAATTCACCCTATCATTTTTTCCTGCGCCGTCTCGATTGAGCGGCGGTCTTCCTTATAGCGTTATTATAGCATAAAGCCGCCCTTCGCCAACCGCCGATGCTCAATTTTTTAAGCGGAAAGCGCATTTTTTTGATCCTGACCGTTGACGAAAAAGTGTGAAAAACCTAGAATGAAAGATAAATCAAAACAGAGTTGGGGGATGTGGAACACGATGATGCAGAACAATTTGGGGTGGAAACAGGGTGCAAAAGATGGGCTGCCGATCGCGCTGGGTTATCTTTCAGTGTCGTTTACCTTCGGCATGGCGGCTGCGGCGGCGGGTTTGTCCGCAGGCGAAGCGGTGATGATCTCGGCGACCAATCTCACCTCCGCCGGCCAGTTTGCCGGCTTGACTTTGATTCAGTCGCAGGCATCGTTATTCGAAATGGCGCTGACCACGCTGGTGATCAATTTACGCTATGCCCTGATGTCTCTCTCTCTGGCGCAGAAGCTGGATCCGGCGATGTCCCGTCTGCAAAAAGCCATGCTGGCGTTTGGCAATACCGATGAAATCTTCGCGGTTGCCGTCAGCCACCCAGTCGTCCAATTTCACTATATGCTGGGGCTGATCCTGACGCCTATGGCAGGCTGGGTCGGCGGCACGTTTTTAGGCTGTGCGTTCAGCGCCCTGCTTCCGGAAGCGGTGCGCGCGGCCTTCGCCGTTGCGATTTACGGGATGTTTATCGCGATCGTCGCTCCGGTTGCCCGGCAGTTAAAGTCCGTGGCCATCGTCGTGGGAATCGCCGTGGCAATGAGCGTGACGCTTCATGTCTGTCCGCTGTTCAGCTGGATTTCCGAAGGTTTTTCAATCATTCTCTCTACGCTGGCCGCGGCAGCTTTGGGCGCCTGGCTGTTCCCGGTTCAGGAGGTGCACGATCATGAATAATCCGTCGATCTTGATTTATACGCTGGTCATGGCCGGGGTCACCTATCTTCTGCGCGCAGCGCCGATTCTCATCTTTCAGAAGAAGATTGAAAATCCGTTTATCCAAAGCTTTTTGTTCTATGTTCCCTATGCCGTGCTGGCGGCGATGACCTTCCCGGCGATTTTAACAAGTACCCGCTGCTGGCCCAGTGCTGTGGCTGGGCTGGTGACAGCATTAACGCTGGGGTGGCGCGGCAAGGGGCTGCTGACCGTTGCGCTGGCGGCTTGCGCCGCGGTATATGTGGTGGAACTGATCCTTTTATAATAAAATAGAATCAAAAAACGTATACATTCAAAAAACCGCGCTGGGATCGAAAATTGAAGCGCGGTTTCATTTTGATATTTTACATTAATCCTGAACAGAAAGCCGGCATTTCACGCCATACTCGCAGCCCTCCGGTTCTTCTCGACGCCCTTTATTCCTTGAATTCCGGCGGATTTTTACGTGCGGGATCGAAATGCTGGCCATCGCCCGACAAATCGAAATAAATCCGGGAATCGGAAGTCACGCCCCAGTCTTTCTGAGAACCGCTGTCAACAATCCGGTTAAACGCCTGCCGGAACATCGTGTTGTGTGCTTCCTCACGGTTTAATAAAAAGTCGATGACCTCGCGCACGCCTTCGTCCTCAATCTGCCGGTATAAATACTGATAAACGACCTTTGCCCGCTGCTCCGCCGCGATATCGGACAATAAATCAGCAGCCAGATCGCCGGTTTCATTCACATATGCCGCTGTCCACAGAAAACCGGACGCATTAGCTAAAATCGGCGTCAAGCCGGTCAGCACATGAGCTTCCATGCCGCCGACGGTTGCTTCCTTGGCGTTGAGCTGATCGCCGTTGAGCTGATTGATCATCTCGGCGACAATTTCCATGTGGCATAATTCCTCCGCCGCAATATCGAGAAATAAATCCTTGATTTCCTTATCCTGAATCCGCAGACTCTGGGCGAAATACTGCATTGCCGCCTTCATCTCACCCTGCGGCCCGCCTAACTGTTCCTGCAGCAATGCGGCATAAGTAGGATTCGGTTTCTTGACCTTGACCGGATGCAGCAGTTTCTTCTGATGTTTAAACATGATGTTTCCTCCTTCGGTATTTTCAAGCTTTGTTCGCTGGTATTAGGATGAACAGAAATGAGGAAACTCAAACGCAAAATTCGTTAAACAATAGAAAAACCACAGTTTCAGGTTAACAACCCGTGAAACTGCGGCTTTATTTTATATTTGGGGATAAATGATCAGGCCACGACCGTCATCGTTTCCGACTTGACCGGATGCGCTTCCGGCTGTTCTGCCGGGGTTCCTACGACCAACGAACCGACGCAGAGATAGTCCTGCGGCACGCCCAGCGAGGCGGATAATCCGGCAAACTTCGGATGATTGAACACGTGGCGGCTGTAATCGATCCAGCACGTCCCCAACTGCAGCGCCTGCGCCGCCAGCATCATATTGGCAATCGCCAGCGCAGCGTCGGTTACCGGCGAATAAGCCTTTTTATCGGCGAACACGACGATTAACAACGGCGCGTTATAATAGGGATCTTCGTTCTCCGTCAATAAGGAAGCCAGCTGTTCGATCATATCCTTACGCTGGATCGCCACAAAATACCATGGCTGTTGATTCATCGCGCTCGGCGCCGCCTGCCCCGCTTTGAGAATTAAATCCAGCTGATCGCTGCTGACGGGCTGATCTGTGTACCGGCGGATACTGCGGCGGTTAAAGATCGCGTCTAAAACTTGATTTTCCATGCGTAGATCTCCCTTCGGATTTTCATCGTCGTGCTGCTTGAACAGCACGTTAATACGTCAGAATCTGCGGGCCTTCCTCGGTGATGAGGATCGTATGCTCCCATTGCGCCGACGATTTGCCGTCCTGCGTGTAAATCGTCCAGCCGTTGTAGCGGTCCATTTCCACGCGTGCGCCGCCCATGTTGATCATCGGCTCAACCGTCATCACCATCCCCGGCACCAAAAGCATCCCGGTGTTTTTCTTGCCGACGTGGGAAACAAACGGATCGTCGTGGAACTTGATACCGACGCCGTGGCCGCCCAGCTCGCGCACGACGGAATAACCGCAGCTTTCCGCATAGCTCTGCACGGCCGCGCCGATATCGCCGACAAAATGCCAGGCCTGAGCCGCCGCGATGCCGCGGTTGAGGCATTCTTTCGTTTCTTCAACCAGCCGGCGGTTTTCGTCGCTGACCTGTCCGATCATAAACATCCTTGAAGCATCGGAATAAAATCCGTTGTAAATCGTCGAAACGTCGACATTGACGATATCGCCGGACTTCAGCTTCCGCCGGTGGCTGGGAATTCCATGGCAGACCTCGTTGTTGACGGAGGTGCAGACGCTTTTCGGATAGCCCTCGTAGTTCAGCGGAGCGCAGATTGCCCCGCGCGCAGTCGTCGTCTCATCGACAATCTTGTCGATCTCCTCCGTGCTCATTCCTTCATGAATCGCCGCCGCAACGGCATCCAGCACCGCGGTATTGATCTCGGCACTGGCTTGGATCCCGGCGATTTCTGCCGGAGTGCGAATCAGGCTGTGCGGGGGAACGATGTGGCCGCGTTTTTTATAATACGCAATTTTCTGATCGAACGCCTGATGACATTCGCCATACGGACGGCCGCTGCCGCACCAGCATGGATCCTGGGGTTTAAGATGAATTCGCTTCATATTTCGCCTTCTCTCTATAAGATGATCTGATCGTTAATCACCAGCGAAAACGTCAGACCGAGTTTTTCCGCCGCTTTGCGGCACAGCAGCATGCGCTGCATAAAAATTTCAAAATAATCCATGACCGCGGAAATCTGCGTATCAATTTTTAAGTCCAGAATGATCTTCTGATGATCGGCAGTAATTTCCGTCCGCGATTGATGAACCGCATAGTTGACCCGGTCGTGAATGTCAAACGTCGCGAAGTCGCGGTTGCGCACACGCGAGCGCCGGACGTCGGTTTTATCCGCCAGGATCAACGCCGCCGCAATCGGGTTGACCGGATAAGCCGTGCTTTCGTCATGATTGCCGATCGCGCTGATGATCGTCGAGATTTCCTCCGCCTCTGCACCCAGCTTGTCCAGAATGCGGAAAGCCATGACCGCGCCGCTCTGCGCATGATCGACCCGGTTGATCACGTTGCCGATATCGTGCAGCCATCCGGCGATCTCCGCCAGCTCTGCTTCCCGCGGACTGTAGCCGAGCGTTAATAAAATTTCCCGGGCTTCCTTGGCAACCTTGCCGACATGCGCGAAGCTGTGCTCTGTGTACCCCAGTGCCGCCAACGCTTCGTCCGCCTTCTGGATATAAGTTCTGACCTGGGGATTGTTTCTGACTTGTTCAACGGTAATCATCGGCCTCGCTCCTTCCCGCGGTTTCCGCTGTTTTTACTATGGACCGGCAGCCGCGTTTTAATCCGCCTGCTGAATCAGCACGCCTTCCTCCGGCATGCAGCGGTGCGTGCTGTAAAACTGCCTGATCGCCCGGATCATCGCCGCGCTGTCTTCGATCCCGGCTGTTTCATTGCACGAATGCATGGCCAGCTGCGGTAATCCGATATCGACTGAAGCGATGCTGACCTGCGAAGTGCTGATGCTGCCGAGCGTTCCGCCGCCCTTCAAATCCGAGCGGTTGGTGAAATACTGCGTTTTGACGCCGGCCTGACGGCACAGCTCGACAAACAACGCGGAGCTGATCGCATCGGAGGTATAGCTCTGGTTGGCGTTGTATTTGATCACGATGCCCTGGTTCAAATAGACGCGGTTGGTCGGATCGGATTTCTCCGGCACATTGGGATGAACGGCGTGAGCATTATCGGCGGAAATCATCAGCGACGAGGCCAATGCCCGCTGCAGCTCCTCTTCTTTCAGCTGCACCGCGGACAAAATCCGCCGCAGCGTGTCGATCAAAAAGGCCGAGGCCGCGCCCTGACGCGTGCGGCTGCCAACTTCCTCGTTATCGAAGCAGCAGTACACGTTCAGCGACCGGCGGCTGTGTCCCTGCAGAAATCCCTGCAGCGTCGTATAGGCGCATTGCAGATCATCGAGATGCGGACTCGAAATAAACTCGTGATGCCGGCCCCAGACATAGCCTTTCTGCAGACAAGTTAAGTACAGATCAAAGCTGAGCACATCCGCCTGAGCGATCCCCAGTTCTTCCGCCAGCAGCGCTTTCATGTCAAACGGCTCGCTGCCCAGGCCGATCAGCGGAAGCATATCCTTCTGAGCGTTGTAGCTGGCGTTGGTATTGGCTTCCCGGTTCATGTGGATCGCTAAAGAAGGAATCGTCAGCAACGGCCGTTCTATATTGAGATACCGGCTGACAATCTGTTCGCCCTCGCGCACGATTACCCGGCCGGCCAGCCCCAGCGGACGGTCCATCCAGGTGCTGCAAAGCATGCCGCCGTAGCCCTCCGTGTTCAGCTTGAGATATCCGTTTTCACAAATAACGGCATTCGGCTTCAGCTTAAAGGTCGGAGCATCGCTGTGGGAAGCGACGATGTTGAAGCTCAGCTGGTCCAGCGTTTCCGGCATCTGCCATGCCAGCAGACTCGAATGATTGCGGATCGTAAAATAACGGCCGCCCGGCGTCAATGTCCAGGCTGCGCTCTCCACTTGTTCTTCATACCCGGCTTCCGCTAACCGCGCTTTCAGCTGCTCCACCGCCTGAAAGCTGGTTGGACTGGCCGCAATAAAATCAAGCATGTCTTGAATTTCTGTGTATTCCATTTTCTTCACCTCGTTCGATTTTTCGGAAATTCCCGAAATTTTCATTCCTAAAACTTAGCCGCAGAAAACTGCGTCATCTCAATTATACTCATTTTCCCCGTCAGCGACACATAAAAAACATCAATTCCCGGCGGATTTGACTGTTAAAACAACGCAAAACGGACAGAATGACTAGCAGAATCATGAAGAACGAATTCAAGGAGGAAACGACATGACCATCCAAACCACTCTGCCCCGGGTCAATGAGCTGGGGTATTATGAAATGCGGCTGGAAAGCATCGGCGGTCTGGGCGCAAATCTGTGCGGCAAGCTGCTGGGCGAGCTGGGCGCGGTGCAGCTGGGCTTAAACGCCGCCAGCTTTTCCAGCTACGGCTCGGAGAAACGCGGCTCGCCCGTCAAGGCCTTTATCCGTTACAGCGCTCCGACACAGGAGATCCGCATCAATTCACCGGTCCGCCATCCCGACTGCCTGGCATTGTTCCACGAAGCGATGGCCGGCAAGCTGCCGGTGAACGCCGGCGTGCAGCGGCATTGTCAGGTTGTCGTCAACACCGCGCTCGAGGGCGCGGCCATCCGCGAGCGGATGCAGCTGGCCGCCCGGGATATCTACTGCGTCGACGCCCTCGCACTGGCCTTGCAGTCCAAATCCCGCGTGAACATGGTCATGCTTGGCGCGATTGCGAAGGTCAGCGGCTTTATCCCGTTAGACGCTGTAAAACAGGCCGTGATCGCCACGCTGGGCACAAAAGCGCCGGATCTTTTAGGCGCCAACTTGGAAGGCGTGCAGCGCGGCTACGATGAAGTCCGGGCCTATCATTTCGATGACGACCGCTATCCCGAGATTCCCTTTGACAACGAAAGCGGCGGCTGGGGCTGGAAAACCGCGCCGATCGGCGGCGTTAACCCGATTCCCGGCAGTTCCGTCCGCAACGACCTGTCCGCCAGCCGCGAAGGCTATCTGCCTTTGTTTGAGCCGGAAAAATGCATTCACTGCGGTCTGTGCGATTCTACCTGCCCGGATATGGTGTTTCAGTTCTTCCCCGGTGAGCTGAAAGGCCGGAAAACGATGCTTAACCGCGGTCTGGACTATCGGTTCTGCAAAGGCTGCCTGCGCTGCGTCGACATCTGCCCGACCCACGCGCTGACCCGCGGTGAGGAAAAAGAACATCCGCATCCGGATTATTTTACCCCGGTGCGCGATCTGTTAACGCCAGACCTGCGGCAGACGCATACCGGTGCCAACAGCTGGGTTACCAGTGAATCGCCGAATGAAGAAATACTGGAAAAAGGAGGAACCGCGCGATGAAAAAACAGATCAGTCTGTACGAAAGCGGCAACGAGCTGGCCGCGATGGCCGCCAAACAGATCAACTATCATGTGATGGGCTATTATCCGATCACCCCGTCGACGCAGATCGCCGAAAACCTCGATCTCATGAAAGCCCAGGGACTGCATGATATTTCCCTGATCGCGGCTGAAGGCGAGCACAGCGCCGCCGGCATTTGTTACGGCGCCAGCACCGGCGGCGGGCGTGTGTTCAACGCCACCAGCGCCAACGGTCTGCTTTATGCGCTAGAGCAGCTGCCAGTTCAGTCAGGCACCCGGTTTCCGATGGTTATGAACGTTGCCTGCCGCACGGTGTCCGGACCGCTGTCGATCAAGGGCGATCACAGCGACATCATGATGATGCTGAACTGCGGCTGGATTATTCTGTTCGCCAACAGCGTGCAGATGGTCTACGATTACAACCTGATCGGACTGAAGCTGGCTGAAGCCGTCAATCTGCCGGTCGCGGTCGCTTTCGACGGTTTCTTCACCAGTCATCAGAAACGCCGCTGCATGATTTTCGCAGACGATCAGGACGTTCAGGATTACGTCGGGCCGGTCAGAAAACGCACTAACATCTTGGACACAGAACATCCGGTGACGATCGGATCCTATATGAATGAGCCGGATCTGATCAATAACAAATATCAGCTGCACGAAGCGATGGAACAGGCGCTGAATGAAATCGAACCGTTGTTTGAGGAATTTGAGGAACTGAGCGGACGGCCGCAGCATCTGGTCGAAACCTATCGGGCCGAGGACGCCGCCGTCGTGATTTTCGCGCTCGGCTCAACGTTCCACACCTTAAAAGAAGCCGTCGATCAACTGCGCAAAGAGGGCATCGAAGCGGGAGCGGCGACCCTCACGATGATCCGGCCATTTCCCAAAGCAAAGCTGATCGAGAAGATCGCGCACGCTCAGACGTTAATCATCCTGGACCGGCAGGACAGCTATGGGGCGCAGGGCGGCAATATGTCGCTGGAAATCCGGGCGGCACTGCAGGAGGCAAAGCTGGATTGCGAGGTTTATACGCGGATCTACGGTTTGGGCGGCAAGGATTTTTACTATGAAGAAGCGGTAAAGCTGGTCAAGGAATGCGTTGGACAGGATTTGCCGAAGTTCGATTATCTGCAGATCAGCGAAGGTCAGCCAGTTCAGGAGCCTGAGTATTTTAAACCGTTGTCCGCCGGCGATACCGAGCTGGGATTCACCCGCTGTGTGCTCAATGAACAAGGCCGGCCGCAGGTGCAGGGCGGACAGATCGCGGCGACGACCGCGATGCCGAAACGGCTGGCGCCCGGTCATGGAGCGTGTCCGGGATGCGGCATTCCCGTCAATGTGAACCTGTTGCTGCGAGGTATCGAAGGCCTGGTCGTTTTGTTGTTTCAGACCGGCTGCGGCATGGTCGTCACGACCTCCTATCCGAAGACTTCCTTTAAAGTTCCTTATTTGCATAATTTATTCCAAAACGGCGCGGCGACAGTCGCCGGACTGGCTGAAATGTTTCATCAACGTCAGAAGCGCGGAGAATTACCGAAAGGAGAGATCACCTTCATCATGATCAGCGGCGACGGCGGTATGGACATCGGTCTGGGTTCCGCCATCGGCGCGGCTCTGCGCAACGATGCGTTTATTTTAATGGAATATGACAACGGAGGATACATGAACACCGGCTACCAGCTCTCCTACTCGACACCGATGGGAGCACGGAGTTCTACTTCGCATATCGGCAAGACGCAGTATGGAAAAACGTTCGTCAATAAAGATACACCGCAGATCATGGCGGCCGCGGGCGCGCAGTATGTGGCTACCGTTGCCGAATCGCAGCCGGTGGATTTCTTGAAAAAGGCGGCTAAAGCACAGTATTACGCGAAGAATAAAGGCTTTGTGTATTTAAAAGCACTGTCTGCCTGTCCGCTGAACTGGGCGGATGTGCCGAGCCAGGAACGCAAGGTGATCCAGGCCGCGGTGGACTGTGGTTATTTCCCGCTGTACGAAATTGAGGAAGGTGTCACGACGATCAATTACAATCCGGAGAAAACGGGAAAACAGATTCCGGCGCTCGACTGGCTGAAAATGATGGGCCGCACGCGGCATCTGGGAAAGCCGGAGTACGCCGAGGTTGTCGATCACATCCAGAAGGAAATTGACAAGCGATGGATCCGGCTGAAGGCACGGGCGGAAAGTGAAGTGTTGTAGAAGCAAACGTTGATTTTAACTAAGGACAATGGATGTTAATCCGCGGAACGAACGCTTGATATTCGTTCAGAAAAATCAGATCGCAGGATAACCCGGCGTGCCCGTTTTTAATAAAGTTTTTAAACATCAGAAAAACGCAGAATTGCCCTGCCCCACTGTTACAAAGGGGAGAGAAAACCTGCGTTTTTTCTTTATGATTTTGATTCTATGCTATTCAATTTATTTCTGGGTCGTGCTGCCGAAGCCGCCGTTGCGCAGCTGATCCGCGTCATCGTCGACCGTAATGCCGTATTCAACAAAAATTCCCTGCATGAAGCCCTCCCCCTGCGCCAGAGAAAGCGTCTTTCCTTCACGGGAGTCGTTGATCAGCTTGCAGAAAATATGGCCTTCGTTATCGGAACCATAATAATCCGAGTCGATAATGCCGACGGTATTGTTGAACTGCAGCCGGTACTTAAATCCCAGGCCGCTGCGCGGATAGCATTTCAGCACCCAGCCGGCTGCGATTTGGACGCGGATGCCGGTTGGAATTTTAAGCGACTCGCCGGGGTTGAGACTGAAGCTTTGCGGCGCAAAGAAGTCATAGCCGGCGGAACCGAGGGTCGCCCGCTTCGGCAGTTGAATCTGATCATAAATCTGGGCCGCTTCCGCCGCCGTTGAGCCAGGAAATGTATCAAGCCAGTCCTGAATGAATTGTGTTTCACTTACTTTTTGAAATTTCGCGATTTTCTGCATGGAATTTGTTCCTTTCCTTTGGGATTCGATTCTGTTTCAAAGATCGCCTTCATTGTAAAGAAAAGGATCGGCTTTTGTCAACAGCGGCACAGACCGATCCTTATGCACTTTGAGATCCCCTTATCTCAAAGATTATTTTTGGGTTCAAACCTCACAGCGTGATTGAGATAAGGGCACGCAAAGACCCGTCCTGGCACAGAACGTATAGTTTACCAGGCTATCCGGCCACAGGACCGGATTCAGGCGCATGAACAATATTCATCGCGCCGACAAGATCCCGATGACAGCGAAAACCGCAGACACAGTGATAAAAACGTTTGTCAGGGGTGTTGAGTCTGCCGCATTGCGGACATCGTTTTGATGTATTGCGGGGGTTAACGAAAACTACGCGAAGTCCCTCGCGCCGGGCTTTGTAACGAAGGTTGTCGATCAGCCGATAGTAGGACCATTGATTTAAATCCCGCTTATCCCGGGAATGCTTGACTTCGCGTTTTCCAATTCCATGAAGTTGTTCCACGCAAAGGACGCCGACATTCTGTTCCAGCGCAAACTGAATCAACTGCGAGCTGAGAATATGACATTGCGTAATCTCCCAGCGATAAAGTCCATGATTTAATTCTTTGATTCGCTTGTAGTCTTCTTTTTTCTGCAGCTCCGTAAGCTTGGCATAAAACGCATTGCGGCGGAAGCGGGCCTCACGGCCATTACCGAAGAAACGAATTTTGCCATCGTCGGTATACGCGACCGCCGGAACTTTAATTCCCAGATCGATTCCCATTCGTTTTGTCGATAGGCTCCGTGGTTTTTCCGGAACCTTCACATTAAATTCGGCGGCCCATCCTTGTTTGCAGGGATGGATGGTCAGCTTCCCGAGTTCCATTTTCAGATAGCGCTGCTGATAGGGTTCGGCCATGATCGGCAGTTTCAGCGTGTCGCCGATGCCAAAACGGCCGCCGACTTGAATTTCGAGTTCGTTGTTCGTAATTCGGAAGTTAGGTTGATGCCAGCAGCATTGCGGAGCTTTTAGTTTAAGCTTCGGATTGTTAAACTTCTGAACATGTTTAAAAATGTCCTTCGCATCCTGAACGACCATAGCCCGGCTCCAAAACGGGATGAAGGTACAGAAATCACCGTATGAGACGTAAACCGGGTGTTTGTTCTGGATGTAGAGCTGAAGTAAGTTGTTTACTTCATTTTGGTAGGCTTTCACCATGAATGTGAGTATCCGCGACGTGTTTTCATCCGTTTTTAATAAAATGCGGCTGGTAAGATATAGGATATCCCCTCCTTGAGTGATGATCCCTACACTTATAATATTGCGCGTTTTTTGAAAAAGTCCCCTAAAAAAGTCAAAAAACTTTTAAAATTTTTTCTAAGCCTTAGAATACAGGCATAATTTAAGGTCATCCTTATTTGGAATAAAAGCGTCCGATTTGGACAATCTCAATTTTTTTATTTTTTTCAAAAAAATTTTAAAAAAAGACTTGTCAAATGTACTTCTTCATGGTAGTATATAAAAGCGCTGTGAGTTACCAAGTGAAGAAGTACTCAAGAGGCTGAAGAGGTGCCCCTGCTAAGGGCATAGGTCGCGAAAGCGGCGCGCGGGTTCAAATCCCGCCTTCTTCGCCACATTACAGTGCGCGCGCCGAAACAACGATATTGGTCTGGTGGTGTAGTGGTTAACATGCCTCCCTGTCACGGAGGAGATCGCGGGTTCAAGTCCCGTCCGGACCGCCATTATCGCAGGTGTAGTTCAATGGTAGAACGCAACCTTGCCATGGTTGACACGAGGGTTCGATTCCCTTCACCTGCTCCATTGCGATAACAATGACTTTGATTGAATGAATCAAGGTCATTTTTTTATGTCATCCGCACTCCGTTTCGCAATCCCCGTTTCAGAAGTCGCCGGGAATCTCCAGCCATTTCGTTCAGGCAAGCTTGTCCCTAACTCAATCACCCCTGCGATTTTTCCCGAATCCAGAACTTGAACCCGTGCTCACCTCCGCTTTCCCACCAGCCCATCCATTCCGACTTTCGCTCCCCATGCCGCCATTACCCGACCTCCGTCGGGCAGCCCCATCCTAACCGACTTCTGAACCGAATTTCCTTAACTTCATCAAGGAAAATGATAAATTTTCATAATCTGTCCATTTCATCAATCTAACTCAGCCTGGAACAGAAACCACTTTCCCTTCCCTTTCCAACGAAAAAGACTGACGGCTCAAGGTGTCATTTACCTTTACGCCGTCAGTTTTTAATAAATAGAAATTAGAACACCGCCCAAAATCAGTCATAGCTTTCAAGACAATACCTCGGTTATCCCCACTCCAACCCCAGGCTCACGCACAAGGCCTCGTCGATTGCCTGCAAGGTTTTTCGATCCAGGGTGCAAACCCACTGCCCCAATCGCTGTTTATCAATCGTCCGGATCTGTTCCAGCAGGACGATCGACGCCTTCTCCAAAGAATCCGCCGGCAGAATCACATGCGTGGGAATCGGCGGTTTTGTCAGCCGGCTGGAAATCGGCGCCACGATCAATGTCGGCGAAAACCGATTCCCTTTATCATTCTGGATGACCACGACCGGCCGCAATCCCCCCTGTTCACTTCCGACGCTCCCCGCCAGGTCAGCATAATACACATCCCCTCGGCGCACCATCATTATTTCATGACCGATACTTGCATGCTTTCTACAACCTGCATCATCTCCTGCGGCGTCAGATCATTGGAATATACGGAATACTCGACCTGACTGTTCGTGATCGTCAGCCGGTTTCCATCATAATAACCGACAAGTCCCAACCCTTCGATCAGATCACCGCTGACTTCCGTCACTGTCAGCTCCTGACTCGGCGCTCTTTCCGTCTGCACAACTGTGAAATCCCGCTCGCCGCTGAATTCCAGAATATGCTGCGGCTGCCCATTGACAGAAGAGACTGTGGAAGCGATTAATTTGGAATCAAAAACGGTCATCGGATACAACGGCAATTCAATCAGACCAGTATAGCCGCTCGTCGGTGTCTCAATCGAACTTTTCGGCGTCTCAAAATACCCCGCTTCAAAACCTTCATTATAGCTGACCGCTGTAAATTCCATGGTCAATGCCGGAGCGTTATTTGCGTCGTAGGCAATCAGATACAACGGTTTTGTATCCTTGTTAAACTTGATCTCCTGTCGGACAAGCTGCGCAGCGCTTGGATATTTCGCGTCCGCGCTGATCAGAATGCCGTCCTTTTCTTTTTTCGTCTGATGGTCGTTTTTCAGCACTTCCATCATCGTCTGCAATAAATACGGCTTCGGCGAGTTCATCGGCCATTCGCCTTGGAACTTAAACACCTGGTTGAGCGAAGGGGTGACAACGAAGACGCCTTCTTTATTCTTCAGAATGATCTGTTCCTGGTTCAGCGACTTATCAATCATGCTGACCTTGAAATACTCGTCTTCGCCCTCCTTCATCCATGAGGATGTAATCGCGTAGTTCTTGAATTCTTCGCCGCTGGAAATTTCCATATTTCCTTCCAGCTTGTAGCTGGTCAGCTTCTGCATGGTTTTGTCTGCCTTCTTTTCAAACGAGCTGGGCTTCAGCACAAGAAACAAGGCGACGGCCAACAAAAGGACCCCAACGATCACTGCGACTTTCTTCTTCATAATTCCACCTTTCCTTTTCAACACAAGGTATGCGCTTTTGTGTCGGTTCATGCATAAATCCATGCACGTCCGCTATCCTGTAATAGGAGGAACTGTTCATGAAGCGAATTCTTAATATCAGTCTTTTCCTGTCAATCCTCGCTTGTTTGCTTTATGGGATTGAAGGTATCTTTCAGCTGGATCTGATCGCCAGTCTGTCGCTTTACGCCCCCGGCATCGCCGTGATTTTGAAAGTGATCTTCGCCGCCTGCGGGATGATCAATATCTTATGGTTTTCCGCCGATTCCGATTAAGTCTGTCTATCCTTGATTATAAAAACCATCCATGCACAATCCCGGAGTTCTCGGTTGCCGGATAGAATCTAAAACTTGAACTTCCGCTTTGTGAGAATTCATTTTTTTACGGCCAGATGAGCGGACTTCTGTGAAAAAAGCGGAGAAGCAGAGCTGCGATCTAACCAAAAGAAAAGAGCGTTTTCTGCGCTCTGCTTCTTATTGAACTGTGAATCCCGCTTCGCGGATTGCAGTCTTGGCGGCGTATACCAAATCGTTGGAACCTTCGATCACCACCGCGCCGCTCTGCAGCGCTACCTTATATTCAACCCGGGTATCGTCCAGCGCCGCACGAATGCGGGCAGCCTGATCCTCGGTTTTCAACTCCCGGACAAAAATGATCGTCTTCATTTCCTGGCCTCCTGTTCTGCGTGTTCATTATAGCGAGTTTCCTGACGCTTGCCAAGAAAAAGGATTCAAGTTTCAGGAATTCTTCAAAGTCAGCCCGGCCGCAGCAGCAATTTGACGGGCGATTGCCGCGATCTGGCACGCCTGCAGCGGATCGGAAATCAGCCGCAGACGCCACTGATTCTCATTCTGCCCCTTTTGGATCTGATCAATCAAAATCCGTGTTTCCTGGCTGGCAGTCTGCCTGTTATCCAGCGGTTTTTCCACCGGCAGCAGCAGCGAATGGTCCGGATGTTGTAAAAGAGCGCGGAATTGACCATCTTTCAGCGAACGGCTGAGCAAGAGATCCAGGCGTGCTTCGACATAGGGAGTTCCTTCCAGCAGGCGGGGATTTCGGACGTCGATGCCGATTCCTGGCAGCAGCGTTTTCAGCTGACTTTGCAGCATCTGCGCAGTCAGCCCCGAATTGATTTTCAAATTTTCTTCCTGACGCGTGGTCTGTACCCCGATGCGGCGAACAGCCTGACATTGCATCAAAGGCTGCAGCGCGGTGGCGATCATCCAGGCTTCCGGCGCCGGGAATCGGAACTGACAGGCAGGGCCGGTTTCCAACCCCAGCTGGCAAGGCAAACTGTCGATGGATTGCCCGCTGATCACCCCTGCTTTCAAACGGTGGCTGAGCTGACCTATTCCCTCGCCATCACGGCTGGGCGGCAGAATCACAATGAGTTCTGCGCGTTCCAGAAGCATTCGGGTCAGCGGCTGGGGACGAATTTGTCCGCCTGTCAAGCTTAAAGGCGACAGTCCTTTCTGACTGCTTGCCCAATTCAGGCTGCATGGACAGCCCAGGATTTCACATTCGCCGATCAGCCGGCGGACCTGCGCCGGTTTGTCAGTCACGATTAACGTTCGGAGTCTGCGCATGGTTGAATCCACGTTCCTTTCCCAATCTGCAGCGAGGAGCCTACCCACACCCGCAGCTGATGTTCGCGCGCAAATAAAATACTCTGCCGCTGCATCACCCGCGCGCCGGCGTCGATCATCCGCAGCATCTGATCATAATCAATCTCATCCCAATGACGGGCATCAGGATAAACTTTCGGATCACGATCGTAAATACCGCTCACATCCGTCAGAATATAGACGTCTTCCAGCCCCAGTGCCTGGGCCAGCAGCATCGCCGTATAATCGCTGCCGCCCCGGCCCAGCGTCGTAATCTCATGATCGAGCGTGATTCCCTGATAACCAGGGACGATCAAACAGTCGCAATGATCGAGTTTTTCAAGCAATTTTCCGGTTGTCACCGTTAGAACCTCGGCCTCGCCATAATGATCGTTGGTGATGATCCCCAGCTCCTGCGTGCTGAGGGTATCGCTGAGGACTCCATTCTGACGGCACAGGGAATTGATGACCAGCGTACTGATCATCTCGCCGGCTGAAACCAGCCGGTCGCGCTGCTGAGGGGTCAGATATTTGGCAAGGGACATCAGCGTATCCGTCGCATAGGGATCAGGATACCGGCCCATGGCGGAGACCACGGCAATCACTTTCATTTCCGGAATCAGGCGGCGGATCAGGCGGACAGCGCGATTGCGGGCAGCTTCCTCTTTTAACGATGTCCCCCCGAATTTGATAACACAGATTTCCATAATCCAGCCCCTTTCGTCTTCAACCTAGACTATGAGGGAGAGCGGAAGACAACCGGGAGCTTGCCCAAACTGAAGTCAGAAAAAAACCGGCGGCTGCCGGTTCTTTCTGCTTTGTGATAATTGGAAAAACGTGAGATGTGCTTATTCCGCCGCTTCCAGCGCGATCTCCATCATTTTGGTGAAGGATGTCTGGCGCTGTTCATGGGTTGTCACTTCCGAAGTGACAAAGGAATCGGAGACCGTGATCAGGCATGCAGCGTTTTTGCCTAAGACATGGGCGTTGTGGAACAGCGCGAAGCTTTCCATTTCTACAGCCAGGCAATGATGAACGTCTGTCAGCTCCTTGATGTAATCGTTGCCGCCTTCGCGGTAGAAGACGTCGCTGGAGTGAATGCAGCCGACATGCAGCGGCATGCCCAGTTTTTCTGCCGCGTCTTTAATCCGCTGGTTGAGCGTTTCCGACGGATAGGTTTTATCCTGATCATAACCGCTCTGGACTTTCGCATAGCTGGATTCGCTGTAGGCGCTGTCGGCCAGCACGACATCAAAGACTTTCAAATCCGGCGAATACGCGCCGGCTGAGCCGATTCGGATAATGTTTTCGACACCATACTGGCTGAACAGCTCATAGGAATAAATGCCGATGCTCGGCATCCCCATGCCACTGCCCATGACGGAAATCGTTTTACCCTTATAGGTTCCGGTGTAGCCGAACATATTGCGGACGGCGTTGAACTGGACAGGATTTTCCAGGAATGTTTCAGCGATGAATTTGGCGCGCAGGGGATCCCCCGGCATCAGGACGGTTTTGGCGATCTGCCCTTTTTCGGCACTGTTGTGCGGTGTTGACATAGTTGAGTTCCTCCTTATTTTCCAGATGTATTATAGCATGTTTAACGGCTGGAAGCGATGGATAAGCGGCCGGGATTGTGCAGGAAATTCCGCAGAAAAAGCACAAGCATTGACAACGGGGCACTGGCCGGCTATGATCGGTTCAGAAAGAAGGCCTGTTATGAAAATTTCGATTTTCTTTGATTTTGTCTGTCCATTTTGTTATGTCGGGCTTCATTCGCTATCCCGGGCGATCGAAGGTCTGGATGTTGAATTGGATTTTCACCCTTATGAGCTGCGGCGCTTTCCAACGCCGAAGGTCGATCCGATGCATGATGAAAAGCGGCTGAAGCGGTTTGACGAAGTGTTGAAGCCGATGGCGCAGGCATTGGGAATCGAGATGAATCTGCCCTGGATCAGTCCGCATCCCTACACGACCGATGCGTTTCAAGGGTTTTATTTTGCCAGACAGGCAGGCCGGGAGCTGGATTATGTGCGGCTGACGTTTGACGTTTTCTACCGGCAGCAGAAAGATATCGGCGATCCGGCGGTGCTGCGAATGGTCATGGATGAGTTGGGACTGGACGGCGCGGCGTTTGCGCAGGCTTTAACGAACGGAACCTTCCTTGCGGAGGTCGATCGGGATTGGGAAGCGAAGCCGGCGCTGAACCTCGAAGGCATCCCGGCCTATCAAATGAATGGCGAAAAGATCCAAGGCTATCACACCCCCAAGGAATGGCGGGCGATCATTCTGGATCAGGCAGAGAAAACCATGGCGGGTCTGGTCTGCACGCCAAAGGGCTGCAATCCGGCATCACAACCGTTGGAATGATTTTCTACCTTGATCATCCGCTAAACTTTTTTAAGCCGCGATGGTGGGCGGCGATCAAGATTCTGACAGCTTTCACAGTCTGAGCAGGAAAGCTGTTTTTAACAGGATAAAAGCTGACATTTCGCTTTTCAAAAAAGACAAGACTTGTCGTCCGGTAAGTTTTTCGGCATAATAAAAACGAATTCTTTTTCGGTATTCAATTCAAAGATCTGTGCCGGTTCGCTCAAAGGAAAAAAGATTCCCGAAAGAAGCGGCAAAGCCGTCACGGAAGAAAGGAGAATTATGAGAAAAACAACGCGCAGACGTTCTGTCCGCCGATCGAAAAAAACGGCTAAAGTCACGCTGGGTTCGTTACTGGGCGCTTTGATCTTGGCGGGTCTGAGTTATTTCAGCCCCCAATGGCTGCCTGAATCTGATGCTTTAAGAAACAACACGGCGGCGACGCCCGTTCACACGCAGGTGAATTCGGCGCTGACCGTTCATTTTATCGACGTCGGTCAGGCGGATGCGATTCTGATTCAGTCCGGCGCAGAAGCGATGATCATCGACGCCGGCAACAATGCCGACGCGAAACTGGTCACCGATTATCTGCAGCAGCAGGGAATCACTCATTTAAAATATGCGATCGGCACGCATGCCCATGAAGATCATGTAGGCTCGCTGGACGCCGTCCTGTATTCCTTCGACGTGGAAACGGTCATGCTTCCTCAGCGCACGCTGGATTCGAAAACGTACAAAGACGTCATTCAGGCGATCGAAACGACGCAGACGTCGTTGATCCATCCGCAGCCGGGCGATACCTTCACCTTGGGTGAAGATCAGTTTACGATCTTGGGACCGCTAAGCGAGGAGTATTCCGAAGTCAACAATTCCTCGATTGTCCTGCGTTATGTCCATGGACAAACTTCCATTCTGTTCACCGGCGACATGCAGGCGCAGTCTGAGAAGGATGTGCTGGCCAGCTATGCCAACGTCCAGGCCGATATCCTGAAAGCTCCCCATCATGGTTCAGAGACATCTTCTACTCAAGCATTCTTGGAAGCTGTCAATCCCCGAGATGTGATCCTCTCCGTCGGCTTGAACAACGATTATGGTCTGCCTTCGGAAGATGTGCTGAAACGCTATGAAAAGATGGGATTTTCCATTTACCGCACCGATCAGCTGGGAACGATTCTGATCGAAAGCGACGGCGTCAATTATACGATTCATAACTAATACCCTCTTGCCGTCACCGCAAGGTCAACGGATTTCCCTGTGAATCAGGGATGGCAGAAAAGTGATAAAAAGAAACCAGCTTGAACTCCTGCGCTTCCATGGAAGACGCCGGTTGATCAAACTGGTTTTTCTTATTTTTCAATTTGGCTGTTTCGTCTTGAATAACATTCATCGGGATTTCAGGCTGTTCCTTACTTCAACCCCTTCTTCAGAAACGGATCGAAGATGGCTTCTGCCAGACTTTTCTAAACTAAGGAAGGACCCGTCTAACTGACCGGGGTTCAAAGGTTATTTCGTTCCTTTGGTACCTTTCGTTCCGCCGTTGTTCTTGTTTGCGCTGTAACTGGCCAACAGATTGGTTTCATAGGAGAAAATCATTTTCTCCCGCCGACGCTGGCGGTCAATCGCCTGAGATACCAGCGTATCCATTAATTGAGTAAAGCTGACGCCGACCGGCTGCCACAGATAATAGGCCAGCGAGCCTGGAATTGTATTGATTTCATTGACGTATATCATCCCGTTATCGCCATCCATCATAAAATCAATCCGGCATACGCCGCTGGCGCTCAGCACCTTGAAGGTTTCAATCGCCAGATTCCGGATTTTTTCCGTCGTCGCTTCATCGACCGGCGCCGGCACGATCCGCGCCGCACTGGCCATTCCGCCATCGCCGCTCTTGGTCCCGCACTTAGCTCCGCCTTTGGAACCGCTTTTCGTTGCGCCCTGACCTAAATATTTATCTTTAAAACTCATGATTTCATCCTGCTTGCCGACTTCCTCCAGGACGCTGGCCTGACAATCAAAGCAGCTGCCCAGAACTGAACAGTTGATCTCCCGCAGGTTCTTTACCATCTGTTCGACAACGATCTTGTTATCATATTGCCGTGCGTCTTCGACCCCGGCGATAAATTCTTCGTCATTATGCGCGATCGTGATGCCGACCGAAGAACCCAGGCAAGCTGGCTTCATGACCACCGGATAGCCTAATTCATGCACCTGAGCTAAAACCGCTTCCTGCTTGTGCGCGAATTCATGGCCATACAGCCAGAACCAAGGGCAGACCGGCAACCCGCTGTTCTGCAGAATATGCTTCATCACGGCTTTATCCTGACCGACAGCCGCGCCGATCACATCGCAGCCGGCATACGGAATTTTCAGCATTTCCAGATACCCCTGAATCGTTCCATCTTCGCCGTTGGTACCATGCATGATCGGAACGATGACATCGACCGTGCCGATCGGTTTGGTAAACAGACCTTTTTTAATCGGTTCCACAACGACTTCCTTGCCTTTTTTCACCAGCACAACCGGCGTCGCTTTCTGAATCAGCTCATCGAGATTTTTATAATTTTCAACATTCAGCAGCGCAGGCGACGAATAGAAATCACGCTGCTTTGAAATATATAAGGGAATCACTTCATAACGTTCTTTATCCAGGGCTTCAATACCCTGCAGAGCTGAAATCACGCTGACTTCATGCTCGACAGATTCACCGCCGAAAACAACTCCAACACGAATTTTCATACTTCACTCTCCTAATCTGGCCTCTCCCTACTGTATGCCGGAGATAGCTTGTCATTTCCTTTATTTGCAGGAAATCCTCGTCTATTATAGCAGATTTTCGTCAGGTTGACCTTGTATTTTAAGCTTAATCATTATAATCTATAACTAACCAACCGATAACTGTTGAAGGAAAGGACAGGATTATGATTCCTAAAGATATCTTAAAAAAGATCAAGCCCTGGATGTGGCTGTCGACGTATATTGTTTTACTGCTTTTCGCTCTCGTTCATTTTCAGGATTTAATGGGTGTACTGGGGAAAGTAATGCATCTGTTAACCCCATTATTTTACGCGATCGGCATCGCCTTTGTGCTGAATCAGCCGATGAAGGCTATTGAAAAGGGATTGATCAGACTGATCCAGGCGCTGCCGCGAAGCAAAAAGAACCCACCGCAGAAAGAACCGAAGGTCCGCGGTATTTCGATCTTCCTGACGCTGCTTCTGGCGCTGGCTGTCTTGTTTGTCTTGTCGAGTATTATTTTCCCTCAGCTAATCACGTCGATCGTACAGCTGTTCAATAACTGTGTTGTCTATGCCGGCAATATTGTGGAAAACATCAACAATTTGTTAGCCAGTCTGCATCTGGAAAACATTGAATGGGATCTGGATACGACGAAGCTGCAGGCTGCGCTGGATCAGCTGGGCTTAAGCGCTGATAAAATTTTCCAGACCGCAACCAACTGGGTCGGCGGTACCGGCATGACGGTGATCAACAACATTTCCGCGATCACCGTCGGTGTAAGCAACTGGGTAATGGGCTTCATGTTAAGTCTGTATCTGCTTTCCAGCAAAGAGAAATTCATCCGTCAGCTGAAGAAATTGATCGGCGCCCTGCTTCCCTTATCGGCGGCAAACCGCGTCTTGGCATTGGGACGAAAAACGAACCAGACATTCTCCAGTTTCATTTCAGGGCAGCTGTTAGAAGCGTGTATTCTGGCGATGTTGTATTATGTTTCCATGACTTTGTTCAAGATGCCGTATGCCATGTTAATCAGCACGGTCATCGGCGTTACCAGTATCGTTCCGATGTTCGGAGCGATGTTGGGAATGGCGTTTGGTTGCGTTCTGATCTTCGCGATCAACCCGTGGATGTCCTTGTTTTTCATGGTTTATTTCCAGATCGTGCAGCAGTTTGAAAACAATTTGATTTATCCGCGGGTTGTGGGGAATTCCGTAGGTCTTCCGGGGATCTGGGTCTTGTTATCCATCGTAGTATTCGGTGGTCTGTTAGGGTTGTTCGGAATGTTGATCGCAGTTCCGGCAACGGCAGTTCTCTACACCTTGTTAGGTGAATTCGTCAATGGCCGGATGCGGAAAAAGGGACAGATTTTGGATGAATCCGGATTGCTCAGTCTGGATTCAATTTCAAGTCCTAAGCAGGACTCTTCATCTTCGAACGAGAATCAATAAGCTTAAGCGCAAGGTCTTCAAAGGCCTTGCGTTTTTTGTCAATTTGAGTGCGAACATGAAGTGAACATAAAAGCCCAGGGAGGTTCGCACCGTAAAAATGTGAATATTAAGGAAAATGTTGCAAGTACACTCAAGAATGTTTATGATAAGAGTGAGATAGGAAACATATGATCTTAATTCAGTTTCTTATCTGCGGTCATACCGCGCGAGCGGTATGTGGATTGAAATACCGCGGACACCGGCGACAATGAACCATATTCCGTCATACCGCGCGAGCGGTATGTGGATTGAAATTTTTAGAACCCGTTCTCTGTTCGCTTCGGCTTCTGTCATACCGCGCGAGCGGTATGTGGATTGAAATCCATCAGGACAACCGCCATCTGCCAACTCATCTGTCATACCGCGCGAGCGATATGTGGATTGAAATTACTTGTAATTCAATTATTCGGATAAAATCTGCTGTCATACCGCGCGAGCGGTATGTGGATTGAAATTTGATCCGCTCTTTCACACGCCGGATTTCTGTGGTCATACCGCGCGAGCGGTATGTGGATTGAAATACACCATGCTCGATAAAGCATGAATTCGATCATGTCATACCGCGCGAGCGGTATGTGGATTGAAATTGACAAATTCCTAATCATTGAAAAAACACCTGGGTCATACCGTGCGAGCGGTATGTGGATTGAAGTTTATTACCTATATAGGTCTACGCTATAGGTTCACGTCATATCGTGCAATCGGTACGTTGATTGAAATCTAAGACCTGTATACCTGCTGATCCACCCGTTCATACCTATCCTTGTACTCACACACTAAAAAACCTGTTTTCTGCCACCTTAAGCTGAGAAAACAGGCCTTTTTCATTTCACTCTAATCTACATCCTGATCTGTATCGTTCCAAGCTCGGATCGTACAACCATCCTGATCCGGCTCCGCAACATAAACCTGGGCTGGATGATCCTGATCACTGACCACGAAAGCAAACTTGATATTCGTACCAACACCCCAGCGCCCTTCCTTATCGACGCAAATTAAGGAAATCGCTTCAGCCCTGCCCCGTTTCCGAATTAACTTCCGCGTGAATTCTGCAACGAGCGATGAAGCCGCTCTCTGGGGATCCTGTCCCTGCTGCAGTCGGCGTACCGCCTCATAGCTCAGACACCCTTTCATGATTTCTTCACCCACGCCCGTAGCGGCCGCAGCCCCGATTTCACTATCCGCATAGAAACCACTCCCGCAGACCGGCGAATCGCCCACGCGCCCCGGCTTCTTCATGAACAGTCCCGAAGTCGATGTTCCAGCCGCCAACGTTCCCTGTCCATCCAGACAACAAACCCCAACCGTATCATGTCCTTTATAACTGGATAACGGTTCCGGCTCCGCCCGGCGCTGCTCATAAATCACCTGCGCTTCCGGAGTTAATAATTCCATCGTTTCCATGCCTGACTGAACCGCAAACTGCGATGCACCCTCGCCAACCAGAAAATTATTAAACTGCTGATCCGCACAATGCCGCGCCAGTTTAAACGCCGACGCTACCTTTTCAACACAGCCGACCGCTCCGATGGATAACGTATCACCGTTCATATAACCACCGTCCAACTGCACGACGCCCGCCTGATTCGGCAGTCCCGAATAACCGACGGAATGAAACCGCGGATCCCTTTCGACTGCGGTGATCACCGTCTCCAGCGCCTGATCGGCCGAGCCTGATTTTCGCAAATTCGCTTCCGCCAGCCGCATGCCTTCCGCCGCCATTTTCCACGTTGCGATTAAAGTCCACTTCATTGATTTTGGCTCCTTATTGATTAAACGCATCCGGCAAATCATTTTCCAATAAAATGGTATCCGTGTAGGCTGCCTTTTGATAAACAAGACCAAACGCTTCCTTCACTGTCGCGACGATATGCACATGCGCCATATCAAATCCGCAAGCCTGTAATCCCTCGACAATCGGCTCCGTCTGCCGTTTGCCCACCAGAATGACCTCATCCGCGCAATCCTTCATCTTCATGCCGAACTGCTTATTGATCTCATGCTGACGCGGACCCAGATCGATCATCCCCGGCGTGACGATAAACCGGGTGCCCGGCATTGTCTTCAACACCTGCAAAGACATCGCAGAGCCCACCGGATTCGAATTAAACGCGTCGTCAATAAACGTATAACCATTAATCTTCTTCACTTCCAGCCGATGCTCGACATACCGCACCTGCGCCACTGCGCTCTGCAGCTGTTCCCAACTGACACCCAGATGCCGGCCAACTGCCACAGCCGCCAGAATATTCGCGATGTTGTGTTCACCCAATAAACGAGTTTTAAACGGAATATCCGCACCCTCGCGCGTATGGATATCAAACGAGGATCCCTGCGGACCAAAGCTGATATTCACAGCCCGGTAATCCACGTCTTCCTGTTCGATGCCATACCAGGCGATCGGACACTTATTTTTGATATAGTAATTCCGGATCAGCTCGTTATCCTTATTTAATACACCAAAGCCCGTGACCGGCAGCTTCTCGATCATCTTCATTTTTTCCGTGACGATATTTTCCTGAGAACCAAACGTATTCAGATGCTGCGGACCGATTGAGGTTACTAAGCCGATCTGCGGCTGCACAAAATCCATCAGCTGCTCGATATCGCCGACATGATCCGCCCCCATCTCGCAGATGAACACCTCATGCGTCGGTTTCAGCTGTTCACGAATGGTGATCGTGATTCCCATCGGCGTATTAAACGACGCCGGCGTCGGCAGTGAATAGAACTTCTCAGAAAGAATCTGCTGAAGAATATTTTTTGAGGAAGTCTTGCCATAACTGCCGGTAATCCCGATCTTAATCAACCGGTCATGGTTCTTCAGAATTTCCTTTGCCAGCTTCATATAGTGTTTTTTGATCAACTTTTCAAACGGACTGGTAATCCAGGCCATGGGAAAGATCAAAAGCCAGTTGATCCAGCACGCCACGACAACCCACAACGCCCATAACGGATAATCCGTCAGCATGACCGCCGGGATCAGCCACAGGCAGTTCAGCACAAGCATGACGGCGATCTGCCGTTTAACCCGCGCGGTCACTGCCAGCGGTTTGATATAGCTTTTTTTCTTTTCCCGATATAAAGTAACCCCGCCGACAAACACCGCCAGCCACACCGTCGCGATCTTCCCCAGCCGGTAATCCGGAATCATGATGCAGCCAAGTGCCAGAATGAGAATCAGCACAGGAAACAGCCAGTGCTTCCACACTTTCAGCTGATCTTTTCCCCACTGGATATACCGCCCCGGCTCATACCGGTTCTGCTGGAACATGTGCAAAGCATGCTTCCAGGGAATCACCATCATACACAAAAGCAGTGCTGAAAACAGCACTTTCTCTAATAAATCCTGAATCTGTCGTAAAAACTCCATGTCATTCCTCCCAGTCTTCCTTTAAAAAGACATCCAGACACCGGTTAAATCGGGCGCTCTGGTTGAAATACGCGAAATGATCGTCCCCTTCAAAAATTGCCAGTCCGGCATTCTTCATTTTCGCTTCCATCTGTTTTCCCATCCATAAAGGCGCTGCTTCGTCGTTTTCGCCCCAGACCAGCAAGACTGGAACCGTAACGTCTTCCAGCATCCCGCTGACATCGTCGTTGACAACTTTAACAAAGGTTTCGCGCATAATGCCGGTTGCGCTGCGGTAATCGTCGGAACCGGATTTACGTTTGAAGTCTTCCAGCATCGCTTCGCTGCCGACCAGCGTGATCGCTTTTTTCGCCGCTTTGTAGCCTGCAATTTTGAGCTTGGCCTGCCAGGTTTGCTTCGGCCGGATTCCCGCCGCGCCGGTCAGCACCATCTTATGCACGGGATTCTTTACCGCGTAGTGAACGGCCACCCGACAGCCGAAGGAATGACCGATCAGAATTGGATCATGGATATCAAAGGTCCGGCAAAACGCTTCGAGAAACTCCCGATATTCCGGGACGCCCCAGGCAACCGGCGGTTCGTCGCTTTTACCGAAACCGGGAAAATCGAAATTAAAAACCCGAAAATGGGCTTTAAGATGATTGTAGATGGGTTCCATCATGATCATCCGCTGCCGCCAGCCGTGCAACAGCACTACATCGCGGCCCTGACCTTCCGTCGCAACTTCAATATTCAGTCCGTTAATTTTAATTTGCGGCATAAAAATCCTCCATTGTTTCTACTTTATTATATGCAATCTTCACAAGCTTGGAAAGTACAAAAATAATATTCAGAATAAGCAAAATAAGATATTGAAGATTTTGAGGATTCAGCGTATAATAAGAGCATGGTATAGAAAGGAGATCGAAGTCATGTTTGAGTGGGTTAAGGGCAACGCCTACACGATGTTAGTGACCTTGTATCCGAACAATTTCACGTTAAACAACGTAGCGGCTGCCTATTTTGAAGATATTCGATGGTGCTGTATCGGACTCGACCGGGAAGAACGGAAAGTTGCGATCCGCCCCGTGACCAAGCGAGAGGTAGATTTAAAGCTCATCCCGCTGGAGCAGCTGCATAAAGTATCCATGGGAAAGGGATATGCCCGCATCAGCAACAAAGCGCTGATTGAGGAAATCGCCCAGCTGACAGGCATCGAATGCAACGGGATTAAAGTTCCCGCGCAGTTTGATGAACGCGAAAAAATGCTGATTATTGATCTGAACAATCCCGTATAAGGAGGTGAGGAAAAATGTATTTCGGTTTATGGATTCTGGTATTCTTGGGGGCGCTGGTCGTTGAACTGGCGACGGCGACCAGTCTTGTCAGTATCTGGTTCTGCGTCGGAGCGTTGTTTGCCCTGGGCGCGCTGGCGTTGAATCTGGCCTTTATCTGGCAGGTCGTCATCTTCTTTGCGGCGTCGTTAGTTTGTCTGGCAGCGATCCGGCCGATGGCTTCCCAGTATTTACGAGGCAATATTGTCGCGACGAACGCCGACCGGGTGATCGGCCGACATGTCCAGCTTCTGAAAGACATTACCGGGGAAGCCTGGGGCGAACTCAAGGTGAACGGTGTGGTCTGGAACGCGATCAGCGTCGACGGGCATCCGATCAATGAGGGATCGTTAGTGGAAATCGTTGCGATCGAGGGCGCAAAACTCCTCGTGAAAAAAATAGAGGACTGAGGTTTCAGTCGAGAAAGGAAATAAATTATGAATGGGTTCTTACAAATATTAGTCTTCCTGGTCATCTTCCTGATTGCCATTGCAGTGATTTGCTACTGCGTCCGAATCGTGCCGCAGGCCAAAGCTTATGTCGTTGAGCGCCTGGGCGCTTACCACAGCACGTGGCATACCGGTCCGCATTTCATGGTACCGTTTATCGACCGCGTCGCCAACAAGGTTTCGTTAAAAGAGATCGTCAAGGATTTTGATCCGCAGCCAGTCATCACCAAGGATAACGTTACGATGCAGATCGATACGGTCGTCTACTTTCAGATTACCGATCCGAAGCTGTATACTTACGGCGTCGAACGGCCGATCAGCGCTTTGGAAAATCTGACGGCGACAACGCTGCGAAACATCATCGGTGAGCTGGAGCTGGATGAGACGCTGACTTCCCGCGATATCATCAATACGAAGATGCGCGCAATTTTGGACGAAGCAACGGATCCATGGGGCGTCAAGGTCGGCCGCGTTGAAGTCAAGAACATCATCCCGCCGCGCGACATCCAGGAATCAATGGAGAAGCAGATGCGGGCGGAACGGGAACGTCGTGAAGCGATCCTGCGTGCCGAAGGTGAAAAGAAATCGGCAATCCTGACCGCGGAAGGCGAAAAGGAATCCATGATTCTGCGCGCTACGGCGAAGAAGGAAGCCATGATCGCGGAAGCGGAAGGCCAGGCTCAGGCAACTGAACGGATGTACGCTGCACAGGCTAAAGGTATTGAAATGATCAAGAATTCGGATCCTAGCCTGGAATTCTTAACCTTGAAGGGTTATGAAACGCTGCAGAAGATGGCGGACGGCAAGGCGACCAAGCTGATCGTCCCAAGCAACCTGCAGGATATCACCGGCACGCTGGCTTCGCTGGCGGAAGTCGTCAAACCTGTCGAAAATAAAGAATAAGACCACAAGGCGTCCGTTGGGCGCCTTTTTTTAAATCTGCCGAAAGAACATCAGCTTCCCGGATTCCCGGCTTTGATCCTGACAGGATTTTCCCACGTTCTTTCCAGCCTGTTCAAGTCTGTCCAGCCTGATTTTACTTTCCCGTTTACGATCCGCAATTCAGAGCTTTTTTCGTCCTTCCCCCCTTGGTGAAAAAACGTTAAAAAGAGGATTATCAACGACAAAAAACAGGTCGTCAACATTTCGTCCGGGACTTCTTCGTGCCGGATTCATTGGATTGGGCATTCTTACTGTAATTCTAAACATGATGGTTTTGTGGTTTGTCTTATTTGCGGCTCTGGGCATGGATTTTCTGATCCGTTATTAAAACAACATCCGCCGGTCTGATCTTGTTTTGTGATGGTTTTTGGGGCCATCGCCATGGTTTCCCATCCTTTAATGGGGTTCTTTGTCCTGTCCGGTTATATCGCTTCCGCAGCCAGGTTGCAAAAGGCGCCGCATCCCCTCGTTTTATATTCTGACCAACGGAAAAAAGAATTTCAGCGGACGATGGGGTGGATTTCAGGCGCGGGGATCGTTCTGGGACGTTTGAATCTGGGCCTTGGGTCTGGGTCAGTTAACGATGCTGCCGGCTTTTGTCTGATCTTCCTGTTTGATGCGCTGCGGGCCGGCTTGTTTGAGGAGATTTTGTTCTGTACCTTCCTTTACGCATTTTGCGTCGAAGTCGCTGGAAAGAAAAAATTCAATCACATCCAGACGTTTTTTTGCCTTTTGATCATGATCCTGCCGCAGGTTCTGATTCATTTCCCCGGCATGGCTGAAATCGGCAGTCTGCTCGTCATGACCGTTGCCTTCGGTCTACCGTTTGCCTTGCTGCAATGGATTGTCGATCTGACTTCCGCAGTCGGCGCGCGTACTCTGGCTGACCTGATCCGCTTTATCACCTTCGGCGCCTGATTGGCTTTTTGAGTAAGCTGACGCAGACTGTATGCCGCATAAAACCTGATTTTCCCCCTGTCCAATCCCAGAAAATAAAGACAGCTGCTCCCGAGATCCCGGAATGCTCAATTTGATTTGAGTCCGGTTCACTCTCTGATTGCGCTGTCTTTTATGCCTGTTTTCTATTTTTCCAATAAGAATTCAAATAAACGCTCTTTTCCTGCCGTCTCTTGCCTTCACTGCTCTTCAGATGGCCGTCTGGCACGTTAATCAAATGATCCTCCTTCTCCGATCGCGTCTTCCCCTGCGCAGTCCTGCCGCTTATTCCGTTTCCCATTCGTAGATCGGGTATCCCCTGCCCTGGTATTGGTAATATTGCGGATAGCGATCCATGTAAGCGTCCGCTTCCTCCCGTGCCAGATCCGGGTAATTTGTGATCAGGCCGCTGACGCCCATATCGAGATAATTGCTCATCTTATTGTAATCGTCTACCGTCCAGACATAGATCGGCATCCAGGCGCGGCCGGCCTGTTCCAGAAAGCTGACGGAAATCTGACTTTCCTCAACCGCCAGAAAGTCGATATTCCAATTCCAGATTCGATAATCCATCTCTCCGGCTGTTCCATAAACGCAATACCCAATCCACCACTGCGGTCGCTGGCGCTGTAAGCTTTGTACGGCTTCATAATCCAGCGACATGAAGATGGAACGTGCCGCAAAATTCTCGCTTTCTACCACTTCAATCACTTTTTCAACTAGTTCCGCCTGATTGCCGTTAACCGGTTTCAGTTCGATCAACAGACCGGTTTCCCCTTCCCAGGTCTTCATCGTCTGAATCATCTGCCGCAGTGTTGGAATTTTTCCTTTGATATACTGACCTTCTGAATGAAGCGTCAGCGACTGCAGCTGCTCCGCCGTCAGCTCTTCTACTTTTTTATTCACACCGCTCAACCGCGTCAAAGTGGGATCGTGATAAACGACAGGGATGCCGTCGGCACTGAGCTGAACGTCAATTTCAGCATAATCGGCATGCGCGATCGCTGCCTGCCGCACAGCTTCAATCGTATTTTCAATCGCATAAGCTGATCCGCGATGTCCGATCGCCCACGGCTGATGTTCACGCGACAGCGGCCGCAGATAGAGATCGGCACTGTACATGACCATCAAGAGCAGCAGAACCCGCACCATCCAGGGATGTCGCTGATAGACCCGCCGCCGGCTCAGCCAACTATGGACTCTGACATAAACCCAATTCAGTTTCCCCGCCGACTGCGGGCGCAGCTTCGTCGCCAGCGCTCCCAAAAGATACAGCGCGCTGACAACCAGAATGATCGGCAGCAGGAACGTTATAAAATCAGGGAAGATTTCGAAGAGACCAAAGCAGAAAACAAGAATCAGCGGCAGCCCGCAGATCCACGGATGCCGGCGCAGCCAACGTGGCAGACCGGCATGGGACTTCACTTTCCGTATGCCTGCCGCAGTGACCCCGCGCACCCGGGATACCGCCTCATTCAGTTTTTCCACATTCTCGCTTTCCGGCTCTTCTTCGATCATCTCCACGCCAAGCCTGCGCACCATGCGGACTAAAGAATAGAAAAAACTTAAGCTCATCAAAAAGAACGCCAGCTGAATCAGAACCGATTGCAGCAGATAATGCCGGAATGTCGGCGATAAAATCAGATTTTTTAAAAAGTACCGGTTAAAATCAGAGTTGATCAGCAACGCTTTCGGCAGGAAATCAACGACAAGGTACTCTGCCAGAAACCACAGACCACACCCCACTGCCAGTTGTCCCCGTTCTCTGATCGTCAGATGTTTCCACAATCTGATGTTCTCCTGCACAGCCTGACTCAGCTTTAAGCGGCGATAGATCATCAAGATTGGGACAAACAGGAAGAAAATCCCGAGGCCGTACAGACAGAGCCAGAAAGCGCCGATCAACAGGCGGCCGGAAGCTGTCATTCGCAATTCACCAATCACAAATTCCGGCACCCGCAGCCGCGGAATCAGCGCATTGATATATACCAGGTGCACGGCTGGCAAAAATAAAGCGTAATACAGTGTGCACAACGGTAATTGAAAGCTGCGGATTCCTTTCAATGAAAACAGCGACTGACGGCAGGCTTCGCGGATCGACAGTTCTTCATTCCGCTGGCCTTTATCGATTAAATGCAGGATCACGCTGAATTCAAAAACAATCAGCCCGGTACCCACAAGCATGTAAAATAAAGCTAATAAAATCCCTGGCAAGGATAAAAAACGCAAGATAATATCTGAATTAAACGTCATTCCCGACCGCGCCCGGCTTAAATATAACCGCAGCAGCTGACTGAGCAGCGGGTTGACGAACAAATATAAACAAACCCGATACAAAAGTTCAAATTGCACGAGTTTTCCCAACCATTTTCCCTTCTTACGCATGGTCATATTCTCCTTTAAACCGTTTTATTATACCACGAAATTTCCCACCCCTTTCCTGTTTACCTGAAATTTGCAATCGGCAGCTTCCTTGATGCGACAGGACAAAGTTAATATAGAAGTGGGGCATCAAGTTTCGATTGGATCGAAATAAAAACAAAAACGCCAGTTTGTTTAAAAACTGACGTTCTCGGCTTAATTGAGCACTGTGATCAAATCGGAAATCATATCGTTCATCTTGAAGCCCCTCACTCCTGGATGACTGTTTTCTGAATCCTGATTTTTGCGGTGCGCTCCCAATGTCATACCCGGATCCAAGTTTTGAATTGATTAATTTTCTGAAAGCTGACGGATTACGTCCAAAAACGCGCGGCGGGTATCTGCGCTCAGCGTATCCTGCAGTGATTCATAGGTCATGCCGTCAAACGATGGACCCGCGACATAGTGACTGTACCCCTGGGAATAACAGATCAGGGCACTGCGGCCAGGAAGGGTCGCGGTATTGTACTCGCTGAACAGCTCAAATTCACTGAAGATCAACCGGAAAGGACCGATTTTCAACGCTGTGAATGTCGTCTGATGACGCAGTTTCTCGGGATGGGCCAGGTTCTCACGGCTTCGCTCAATGCCATACTGCAGCGTAATCCGCTCCCGCTCGCTGTAATAATCCGGAATCACCAGATCTGCCGGATCTTTCAGCTCATGCTTCAGCTCAACGACACGTTCGGCATAATCCAGTTCTACCGGGTATTTCTCAGCGGGCCGGGCTAACAGCCGCTCAAACTCTTCCGCCATAACCGCGCCGAAGTGTTCCATCTGGGCCGGGGTCTGTTCCTTCCGGGTAAAGCGGGTGCTGACGTCGCCGGCCGCAGATTGTAAGAAGGAGAAGAACTCGCCCGGATACTTCGCGTCCAGCTGACGCATCGCATAACCGGGATATTCCGAGGTGAAAAACGGCGTGTCCCCATTTAATGAAGTAGGATGGCAGTTATAGATCAGCAAGGAAGCAATCCGTTTGTCATTTTCATAGAAGCACAGCGCATGCGCGAAAATCTGATCAGTTGTCCAGTGACTGATCCGGCTCTGGCCGACTTGGGTAAACGGCTCCCTCACATAGCTGCACGTCAGCTCCGCTTCCCGCAGCGTCAAGGGAATCAAGGCTTCGCACAACTGATCGCGAACCTGATTGCGATAGCTTTCCACGCGCATATCCGGTGCAAAATGGGTATGTGTTCCGCTGATGATCACATGGGTCGGTAATCCCCAGGCTTGTTCGAGACGTTCGCGGACCTCATTGACTAACGCAATCGGCGCCTGCAGCGAGTCCAATGCGGCATGCACATAGCGGCAACCGTTTTGTTCCAGCACAAGGACGCGCGCAAACAATGGATCGCGCACGGTATCCAAAGGTGCGACCTGCTGCGCAAAGCCCGCCGCCCGGATCGGCTCGCGGGGATTGATGTTGAGTTTAACTGTTTGAATTTTCATTCTTTTCCTCCCGGATTTTCTCCTTTTTTCCCTTGAATTTCCCTTCCAGCTTCCGCGGCTTTTCACGTTTCAGTCCGCCCGGTCGGGAGATTCTAAAGATAACGCCATTGTTGAGATTCTCTGCCTCTGCCCGATATCCGTAGGTCGTGCAGACGCGGTAGACGATCGACAAGCCAAGGCCGAATTTACCATCCGTTCCTTTTTCATACGGTTTAAACAGCTTGTTCAGCCGTTCCTCGCTCATTAACGGTCCGTCGTTAGCGACTGTCAGTTCTTTTTCATTTAAGGTAATGACAATCTCATGGGTAGCATAACGGATAGAGTTATCCAGCAGATTCTCGACGACAACCCGCCACGGATCCTCCTCGCCATGGAAATAAATCTTTTCCAGATGGGTTGTGATCGCCAGCTCCGGCCGGATGACTTTTAAAGACAAAATCGCTTTGTTGATCACCGAACTCATGTCCAGCGTATCCCCGGCCATGCCATCGTCAGTCAGGTAACCCAGCTTGTTCAGCATGATCAGGCTGTAAACCTTTTTTTCCAGACGATCGGCGTGCTCGATGATAACGTCGACGCTCTTTTCCAGCGTCTCATATGGATAAATTCCGTCTTTGATGCTTTCGCCGTACGACTTGATCGTCGCGATCGGCGTTTTCAGATCATGCGATATATTCTGGATCATTTCTTCCTTGATTTTCTCCTGTTTATCCAGTTCATCCTTCATCGCAACTAACGCCTGGGCCACCTGGCCGATCTCATCACGGCGCTCGATATGCAGCTCGGCGTCTTCGCCGCGGCTGACCTTTTCGATATAATTGCGGATCTGATTCAGCGGATGGATCAAGGAACTGATCCACAACATCAGGCAGACAAACAACAGCGACACAACGAGTACGTTGAGATTGATCACGCTGTTGAGCAGCATGTTTTTAAAATCGCTGCGGTAGCTGTCGCTCATCAGTGAGATTAAAATTGTATGAGAATCCAGTCTCACCAACGAATAGAAATACGTCTTGCGGTCCTGCACATAGGCGCGGTCCGCCACCTCCTGAGCTAAACCGTCAGCTTCTTCCAGCAGATGAGAGGTCAGCTGCGGATCCAACGTCATTGTCCCAATTTTGGAAAATTGGCGGGTTTCCTTATCATAAAATAAATGGATGATGCTGGGATCGGTATTTTCAGCGATTTCTTCGATGTCCATATCCATCGAATAGTTGAAGGCGATATTGTTCTGGGCGCGGTGCAGCATGCTGTACATCTGTTTTTCAACAAATTCATTCACGCTCTCCGACAGATAGACGAAGAAGAATACGGTGAAGACGGTAACGACCAGAAAGATCAGCGTCAGCAGCTGCTGAGACAGCGACAGCTCCTTGAGCCAAATGCGCAGGCGCTTCATTTATCCGAGCCGGTAGCCGAAGCCGTAGATCGTATGGATACTCAGATTCGGCATCTTCTTGCGCAGCCGCCGCAGCGTGTCGTCCACAACCCGATCGGAACCGAAATAGTTTACATCCCACACCTGTTCAAGAATCTGTTCCCGCAGAAAGGCGGTGCCTTTGTTTTTTA
This sequence comes from Holdemania sp. 1001095H_141210_F2, assembly GCF_015558105.1. NCBI lineage: Bacteria > Bacillati > Bacillota > Erysipelotrichia > Erysipelotrichales > Erysipelotrichaceae > Holdemania > Holdemania sp. 1001095H_141210_F2. Next base: position 28,199 of record NZ_JADNPO010000015.1, on the reverse strand, counting down.
CAAACAGCATCAACAGGTCGAATTCCTTGGTCGTCAAATCCAGCTCCCGGCCCTTCTCAAATACCAGCCGCTGCGCTTCGTCAATTTCATACCCATCAATCACAATCCGGTTGGCATCTTCCTTATATGTCCGCTTCATGATGTTGTTAATGCGCAGCACAAGTTCCTTCGGCGAGAATGGCTTGGTGATGTAATCGTCGCTGCCTTTTTCCAGACCGATAATCCGGTCAAATTCTTTATCGCGCGCCGACATGAATACGACCGGCACCTCCGGAGACTGCATCCGGATTTCTTCAATCAGATCAAAACCGCTTTTATCGTCGAGCATAATATCCAGAATCCAGCAATGTACGTCGTCGTCCGAGGTATGGGCGGAAGCTTCCTCGTAAGTCAAATAAGATCGGACTTCATAGCCTTCCTTTTCCAGATACCGCTTGACCAGTTCATTGAGATCTTTTTCATCTTCTACAATCGCTATTACTTTCTTCACTGCATCTCACCCCACGTTTCCATTGTATCAAATTTAAGCTGGGAAATCCACGAAACCCCGAACAGGAATCAGGATAAAAAAAGAAAACGAAGGCGGCGGCCGCGGCGGTGTCGGCTGAGGCTCACGGATATCCTCCAGTTCAAAGTCATTCACGAGCAGCGCCTGCACGATCGTCGTCAGCGAATGATGGTATTTCACAACCGCTGCACCTAAAAAGATCGAATCCCGGCGACCGTCCAGAAAGTAGCGGGTAACCGGCCACACTGGATTGCCGGCAGAAGTCTGATCCAGCCACTGCTGGCTGCCTTCCGCGGTAAAGACCGGATGCTCCATCGAAAAGATGAATTCCCCACCCCGCCGCAGCGTCTGGGCGACTTTTTGGAACAAAGCTGTCAGATTCTCAATGTAATGCAGCGTCAGCGAGCTGATGACGACGTCAAACATTTCCGCAGGATAAGCATAATCCTCCAGTGCACATTGTTGATATTCGATCCCCTCCAGCTGATTCACTTTTCGCGCCTGATTCAGCATTTTTTCCGACAGATCAATACCCAGCACGGAAGACGCGCCGTTTTCCATCGCGTACCGGCAATGCCAGCCATAACCGCAGCCCAGATCCAATACCTGCTTCAAAGTGAAATCCGGCAGCATCGCCTGCAGCACCGGCCATTCCCCGGCGCCCGCCAATCCTTTTTCCGAACGGCTCATACGGCTGTATTTTTCAAAAAAATCCGGATCATCATAACGATTCTCTTTCATTGGAATACCTTCTTTCTTTTATTAACAAGCCGGACTCTCCCGCTGTCTTATCTTTCTTTATTGTATCGTTTCCAGCTTCGGAAAGCTATATTTTTCTGAAGCCCGCAGCCATGGCATCATCAAATCAAAGAGAGCGCTGGAAGCTTGTAAAAAGGGAAGGCCGCTGAATCCACCTTCCCTTTCATTTCCCGGCTTTGCCGTAATTTCTCTTACAGTCCCGATTTTTCAATCAAATCGACGACGCGGTAGACATAATGATGACACAGCTCATCGCTTTCCGCTTCGACCATGACCCGCACTAACGGTTCCGTGCCTGAAGGACGAACGAGAATCCGGCCATTGCCGTGCAGTTCCTCATTGATCGCCGCAACTTCGTTTACGATCGGTTCCGCCTGCATCGCCGCCTCTTTGTCCTTCACCGGCACATTGACCAGAAGCTGCGGATAAATCTTCAGTCCTTCCTCCAGCTCCCGGATATTCTTGCCGGTTTTGTGCATCACTTCCAACAGCTTCAGCGCCGTCAGCAGGCCGTCGCCGGTTGTCGCATGTTCTTTGAAAATGATATGACCCGACTGTTCACCGCCAAGCATGTAATCGTTTTTCACCATGCAATCATAAACGTATTTATCGCCGACCTGCGTCGATTCCGTCGCAATGCCCAGCTGATCCATCGCCTTGAAGAAACCCAGGTTCGCCATGACTGTGCTGACAACCGTATTCCCGCGCAGATGTCCGTTTTCTTTCAGATATTTCCCGCAGATATACAGAACGTAATCTCCATTGATCAGGTTGCCTTGCGGATCCACGGCGATCAAACGATCTGCATCGCCGTCAAACGCCAGTCCCAGATCGAAGATCCCGCTTTTCATCAGTTCCTGCAGCGACTCCGGATGCGTGGAACCGCATTGGGTATTGATGTTAACGCCGTTGGGCTCGCTGTGAATCACCGTGCAGTGCGCGCCCATCCGCCGCAGCAGCTTCTCCGCGGTCGTCGTCGCCGAACCGTTGGCCAGATCCAGCGCCAGATGGAACTGTTCAAGCCGGAAATCAAACAATGATTCCAGCCAGTCCAGATAATGCTCCACACCTTCGTCATAGCGGATGACCTGGCCGATCTTCTCGCCGCTGACAAGCGGGATTTCCGTCAGATTGTCGATATAGTCTTCTACCAGAGCTTCAATTTCAGCGGACAGCTTAATTCCGGCCTGGGAGAACACCTTGATTCCATTGTCATAGTACGGATTGTGGCTGGCGGAAATCATCACGCCGCAGCTGAACTGTTCGCGCTTGACCAGATACGCCACGCTTGGCGTCGGGCAGTAGCCTAACAAATACACATCGGCGCCGCTGGCCGAGGCACCGGCTGCGATCGCGTTTTCAAACATACCGGAAGACAGGCGCGTGTCCTTGCCTACCAGAATCCGGCCTTTTCCCTGCCTGGAAAAGTAGTAGCCCAAATACCGTCCGACCTGGAAGGCCCGCTGTACGTCCAGCGTTTCATTGGCCTTGCCTCGGATGCCGTCAGTTCCAAAATAACGTCCCATTAATTTGTTCCTCCATCGCTGTCATTGTCATCAGCTGCCGCGGAATTGCCTGGATCCGTGACGTTGACGGTTAAGGATGCCTGCTGCAGCGTGTACTTCACATAAGTCCCTGCATCCTGATTTACCTGCAAGGTGACTTCCTGCTCGCCCGGCTGCAGGTCCTTCATATCAAAGTATACATAAATGTCGCCGGCGGTGATTTTATCCACATTCGCCTGCGTTCCATAGACCGTAACGCTGACCGCGATCTGATCATCTTTAGTCTGCACGTTGTAGCGGTTTGTATTGTTGATGGCATTGATCGCGACGTTGTCGATCGTCTTGGATACGGCGTCGCCCAGCTTGATATCCATGTTCACACGAGCCGGATTGATCTGGCGGACGCCGGTCGGCAAGGTGATCGTCTGATACATCTTGGTATCGGAGGTCAGCTTGGTCGCGTCCAGCTGAACGGAAACCTTGTCCAGCTTGTCCAATACGGACTGCTGCGCGTAGATCTTGACGGATGAATGATCGAAGATAATTTCTTCAATCGCTTTGCCCTGCGGCATTTCGCCCTGCAATTCCACGGCGACCGGCACATCCTTGCTTGGCGATGTCACTTTGACGTTGACCTTCACCGTGCTTGGGATGATATCCGCTTTGACCGGAGTTCCGGTTTGATCATAAGCAACCAGCACCGCGTCCTGTTCAAAGTCGGCGGTCTTGCCGGAAACGTCGATCAGCGCCTTGACAAACGCGATGCTGTCAAGCGTATCGGAAGCGGCCCGGACGTTCACCTTTGTCGCTTCAAACTGAGGTTCACCCAGAATATAGATGTTATCAAGCTTATCGGTATTGATAAAGTCATAGCTCAAATCAAATTGCGTCGTGACTTTCTTTTTGATCGTCACCATCGCGGTCGACGGTTCCAGCTTGACGTTGACCCGCTCGGAGAAATCCTTCGGCTGCAGCTTCACCTGATAAGTGCCTTCGGTCAGACCGGAAAGATCGGCGACCACGCTGTAGCTTTTCTGCGTGCGGACCAGCTGGACGTCGGACATCTCACCCATGACGTAAGCGGCGACCTCCCCCGGCAAACCGGAAATTTCAAACATATCGGAATTGTAGTTGATCGTGACCGGCACGGAAGGCAATTCAAATACACTCTGGATGTTGTTGGACAAACTGGTGTTCGTAAAATTGACCGTCAGATACAACAGTACGGCCAGCGCCAGCGAAACAATTTTCCCATACCGCGGATTAAACAGGATCCGGTCGATCCAGGAGCTTAACCAGCGCACGCCTTTAAACAGTCCGTCTTCGATCGTCGCGTAGGTCTTGACTACTTTCTTGCTTTGACGGGCAATCTTATTCGCCAGCTCCAGCTTGGATTCAGAATCCTTCATCTGCGGATTCTGTCTTGGATCGTTATTCTTCATGCTTGTCACTTCCTTCCTGATCGGCGGAGTTCACCGCTTCTTCCAGAGAGTGTTCGTTCACTTCCTCGGAAGCGCTGAATTCCAGCTTGACATCATCAATCGGGGAATGATTTTGATTTTCGGCAGTGATGTCGGCGGTGGTTGTGGTATTCACCTTAACCTCCGGATTTTCTTTCCCGGCGTTTTCCATTTCTGCAATTTCTCTGGCCGCGGCTTCTTTATCTTCGGATGCTTTCTCCTCAGCCTTCTTCCGGGTGCGCTTCGCCTTGTTCTCCACAGATTCTTCCGCGTCCTTTGGCTTTTTGGCCCGCGGCTTTTTCTTAGCTCTGGCTTCATCCTCGCTCTGTGCGGTTTTAATCTCAAGCACTTCGGTCACCGCCGCCTGAACCGGTTCTTCCGAGGCAGCCTCAGTTTTGATCTCAGCATCAGCCTGTGCTTTCTTCTCGGCTTCCTGAGCCGCGATCTGCTGCTCAAGAATTTCCGGGTCCTCAAACATGGACGAAGACGGGGCTTTCTTCTTTTTCTTTTTCGGCAGCTTGATGTTTTCTTCTTCTTTTTCAAGTTCGCTCAGCCGGTCTGCCGGAACTTCCGCGTCTTTCTTCTTATTAAAGATCCCGGAGAACAGATTGCCCTTATGCTCGGCATTCTTTTTCTCCGCTTCGCCGCTTTCCCCGCCGTCCTGCTTCTTGACGGCGATCTTGTTCAGCAAGCCTTTTTCTGACTTTTTCGTTTCAATTTCTTTCTCAACGACTAACTGCGGTTCGTCGATCACGAAATAGGATTTCCGGGTCTGCGTCTTTGGTGTTTTTTCCCGCACAACGGTTTCCTCGTTGCAGACAACGCGCAGCAGATAATCGCGCAGTTCCTTCTTGGATACCGTCGTGATCTGTCCGCCCTCGGCAATCGAAATGTTGCCGGTTTCTTCAGAAACGACGATCGTTACGGAATCGGTGATTTCACTGATCCCGATCGCCGCGCGGTGCCGCGCGCCGTAACGCGATGGCAGCTCCTGATTGGTCGGCGGGAAGTATGCGCTGGCGCATGCCAGGCGGTCGCCCTGGATGATGACCGCGCCGTCATGCAGCGGCGTGGATGTCACAAAAATCGAGGTCAGCAGTTCGGCGGTGACCATCGAATTCATCGGCGTTCCGGTTTTGACATAATCGTTTAAGGAATGGGACTGTTCCAATGAAATCAGCGCTCCGGTCTGATCCTTGGACAAAATCATGACGGCTTTGACCAGCTCGTCGACCAGATGCTCCTTCTCGTTTCCTGAAAGGGTGGAAATACGTGAAAAAACATTGGATTTTCCCAGCTTTTCCAACAGCGACCGAATTTCCGGCTGGAAAATAATAATGACGGCGATGAAGCCCCACGACACAAACATGTCGGCAATCCAGCCGACCGTGTTCAGGCCGAAGACGTTGGCGACCGCTTTGATCACAAGAATCAGGACAATTCCCTTAAATATCTGAATCGTCCGGGAGTTATTCCGAACGATTTTTATTGTGTAATAGAGTAGCAGCCACATGATCAGGATGTCGAAAAACATCCGCGTGTAGTTCAGGATCGACTGAATGGTAGTGTAATAATTAACCATTGGTGAATCCTCCTTTCATTGAATTATTATAGCACAGTTCTAAAAGCCTTGAAAACTGAAATTGCCTGAAACCCTTCGGGCATGTTTCATCCGTTTTCAGGCGATCCGGCAAAAAGGACGGCCGTTGCCGATCGGCGTTTTTTCAACCGTCGCCGGTTGCCGGGCAGCCATTGAATTTGAAGATAGAAATCTTTCTGATTAAAAGGAAAACAGGAATTGCAAATTCACAAAAAGAAAACACAGATCCGTCGAGGGTCTGTGTCATCATGGCTGTTTTCCCTGCAATATAAGAGTCTGCGGCACCGTGCCCTCAAAACGAAGGGCCTGATCTTCCAATTCGAGGACGCTGATCTGCAATCCGTCCATTTTATCGAGAATCGTTTTTAAGTTCTTATTGACCGCGGTATTCGTAGATTTCACCAGTGTGGAAGGCAGATCCACCCCGGCCAGACTGATCCGCTGCAGCTCTACGGCGACTACGTCATCCTGACCACTCAGCCTGGCTTCCACCGCAATGCGGCAGCCCTTCGCCAGCGTCAAGAGCGCGCTGTACTCTTTCAGCTTGGGAAACAGCTTCACGAGCGCTTCGGGATCGTTAACCGTCATTTCAATCGTTACTTCATCGCCGTTTTCAAGCGTGATCTGCGGATCGGAAAGCATATCGCCGACCGCAGTTTTCAATAATTCCCCCAGCTGTTGTTCCGACAGGTTCAGCTGCAGCAGCTGCGTCCCTTTGGCAGTAAACTGACCTTTGGCAATCTGCGTCAGCTGGCTGATCAGCTGCTCGGTGTCGGGCAGCGCTTGGGATAGTTCCGGCAGCAGCGGAGCGGCAGGCGCGGCGCTGGATTGAGGCTGGAGGGAAGAAACCGGACGGCGGCTCCAATAGGATCCTAACGCCAACGAACCGGTAACGACGATCATCACCCAGCAAAATGCTAAAAGGATGTCGAATATCCGTGATTGGGGTTTCATAAAAGCGGCTCCTTTCTATCCAGAAGTATGCTCGGCGATCCACTTTTTATCCTGAAACCGCAGTTTGAATTTCAAAAGATGGAAAATCCAAACAGGTTGCGGTACAATAGACGGGAAATGAGGTTGGCTTGATGGAAAAACAATGGACTACTCTACAAACCGGAGGAAAAGAAATCACCTTGATCGGCACGGCGCACGTTTCCAAGGTCAGCGCCCAGCAGGTCAAGGAGGCGCTTGAGGAAATTCATCCCGACAGCATCTGCGTGGAATTGGACGAGGATCGCTATCAGTCGCTGATGCATCCGGGTCAATGGGAACAAACTGATATCGTACAGGTCATCAAGCAGAAAAAAACAGGTTTTCTGCTCGCTAATATTATTCTAAGCTCGTACCAGAAGAAAATTGCCAAAAAAATGGACATCAGCGCCGGCGCGGAAATGATGCAGGGCATCCAGAGCGCCAAAGAACTGAATGCTGAGCTGGTGCTGGCAGACCGGCGGATCCAGACGACGTTCTCCCGCATCTGGCGCAAGCACAGCTTCTGGCAGAAATGCAAGCTGCTCACCAGCATTCTCTTTTCGCTGTTTGACGACGAAGACATCACGGAAGCGGATCTGGAACAGCTCAAGCAAAGCGATATGCTGGAAAGCGCGTTAAAGGAAGTCGGCGACAGCTTCCCGGTCGTCGCTGATGTCCTGATTCACGAACGTGATCAATATCTCGCCACAAAAATTGCCCAGGCCAAAGGACCAAAAGTTGTCGCCGTGCTGGGGGCGGCGCATGTTCCGGGCGTCAGCGCTTTGATTGAAAGCGGCAAGCTGGCCGATCTGAACGAATTGGATTCCTTGCCCCCCAAATCGATCTGGGGCAAAGTGATCGGCTGGGGCATTCCGATCGCGATCATCGCGCTGGTCTGCGCCACCTTTCTAAGCTCGCACAGCGCCGGCTGGGAACAAATCCAAAGCTGGATCTTATGGAACGGCACGTTATCCGCCCTCGGCACGCTGCTGGCCGGCGGTCATCCGCTGTCGATCCTCACGGCGTTTGTGGCGGCGCCGATCACCTCGCTCAATCCGCTGCTGGCCGCCGGCTGGTTCGCCGGTCTGGTCGAAGCCTCGGTACGCAAGCCGAAGGTCAAAGATTTTGAAAATCTGACCGAAGACGTCAATTCCGTTAAAGGCATGTGGAAAAACCGCGTGACCCGGATCCTGCTGGTCGTCATTCTCGCCAACGTCTTCAGCTCGCTGGGCACCTTCATCGGCGGCACCGACATCATCAAAACTTTTCTGGAAACCGTGTTCTGAGAAGAGCCGGTTTTTTTGTTTGAAGGTCAGTTCACCTGTCCATACTAAGGAACGAATAGAAGAATAGTGCGAGGTGAGCGAAGATGCAGAAATCATATTGGCAGAAACAGCGTCCGCTATGGGAATGTCCACAGCTCAACGAGGATCAGGAAACCGATATCGCGATTGTCGGAGGCGGGTTAACCGGATTGTTATGCGCCTGGATGCTCAAAGACAGCGGCCGGCGCGTCACCGTGATTGAAAAACGGCGTTTTCTGGAAAATAACTCCGCCCGCAACACCGGTAAGGTCAGCGCGCTGCACGGTGCGTTGTATCACACGCTGCCCGCGGACATCGCGCAATCCGTATACCAGCTCAACCGCACGGCCGTCGATCACTACGAACAGCTGATCCGCACGGCGGACATTGCGTGCCGCTGGCAGCGGACTAGCGCGATTTTAGCGGCGCAGAGCGAAGAAGGCGCGGCGATCCTGAATCAGGAAAAAGCTGCTCTGTCAGCTCTCGGAGCCCAGCTGAGCGATCCGCCAAGCTTTCCCCTGTCGCTGACCTGGGCCGATCAGCTGGCCGCGGCGGATCAGGCGCTGCTCGATCCCTGGTTGTTCCAGGCTGGTTTATTGGAAGCGTTAAAGGACAAAGTGACGCTCTACGAAGAATCCCCGGTCGTTGAGATTCAGGACCATTGCCTGATCAGCGACGGCAGCTACCGCCTGCGGTTCAAGGATTTAATTCTCACCACGCAGTTCCCGGCCTTTGACCGGCTGCAGCTGTACGCCGCACGGTTTCACTACCAGCGCGAAGCGGCGGCGGCCTTTCGCTGCGATCCGGCCCTCGACGGTCTGATGCTCAACACCGTCGATCCCGGTCAGGCGCTTTCACTGCGGTTTGCGCGCAGAGAGGATCAGCCGACCTTGATTCTGGCGGGTCCGGCCATCGGCATCCATCATTATCCCAAGGATCCTTACGCACCGCTGTTACAAACCGCAAAAACGCTGGGCGTGCATCAGCCGCTGGCCTGCTGGAGTGCGCAGGATCTGATTCCCCGCCGCCACCTGCCGTTTATCGGGCAGATTCAGGATCATTACTGGATCGCATCCGGATATTCCAAATGGGGTTATACCTGGGCGATGATCGCCGCGGAAATGATCAGCGCGCAGGTGCAGGATCCGGCCTTCGTCATTCCGGCGTATCTGCGGGCCCGGCGCAAGGGTGATTTATTCAGTTTGTATACGTTGGGCAACGCCGCGACCTTGACGGAAGCGTTCTTCAAGGATCGCTTTACCGTCACCCCGGAAAACCAGCCGCGCCGCACCGGAACCGTCGTGCGTCTGCATGGACGCCGTTACGGCGTCGTCATTCCTGAGGAGGGTCTGGAATTTCTGGTCGATCTGACCTGTCCGCACATGGGCTGTCCGCTGCACTACAACCCCGCCGATCAAACCTGGGACTGCCCATGCCACGGTTCGCGCTTCACGCTGGACGGACGCAGTCTTTATTCCCCGTCCAACGTTTCCCTGCAGCATTATCCAGGCGTCAACAGTCTGCATCCCAATTTGAAATAAAGACTTGAAATTCCTGCTTGCTTGATTGGCTTTCTGATTTTACAGACTAAAAAAGGACAGACGCTGATAACTTTTCAGCACTGTCCTTCCTTTATTTTATAGTAACTGTGGATTATTTCCACAAATCGAATGGATACAGTCCCTGATCCTTATATTCTTTCAGGCACTGGACGACATACGGTTTATCCTCTTTATAGGTAACGCCGAACCAGCGGTCGTTGGAGGTCAGCACCTTAACTGTGCAGGCCTTTTGTTCCAGCAGCGTTCCGATTGCCGTCGGAATGACGTGTTCGCACTTCATCGGATTTTCAACGATACCCTTACGGATGAATTCCTCAAAAATCGGCTCGCACTGTTCAAAGATTTTCGGCGTAAAGCCCCAGAAATTCATCGAAACGACAGAACCCTTCGCAATCGGTTCCCAGGTCTTGCCATCGTCGTTGGTCAGCTTCGCGCGGTCGCCGTCCTTCGCGATCTTCGGGCATTCCACAATCTTCTGCAAGAAGCCGTTTTCATCCCGTTCGCAGATCGCCCGGGAAACGGTGCCGTGGTCTGTCAGCGTATTTTCCAGCACATAACCGACCATGCCGTATTCGCCGTCTTTGACTTCGTTGGATAAGAAGTTGTAGATGACGCGGAAGGCGTCCTTGCCATAATAATCATCGGCGTTGATGATCGCAAACGGAGCGTCCAGGTTGCGGCAGGCCAGCAGCGCATGGGTTGTTCCCCATGGTTTTTCACGGCCTTCCGGCACCGTGATTCCCTCCGGCACGTCGTTGAGATCCTGATAAGCGAACTCGACTTCCATATGTCTGGATACTTTATCGGTCAGATTCTTACGGAAGGCTTCCTCATGTTCCTTGCGGATGATCAGCACGACCTTGTCAAATCCGGCTTCATGCGCGTCGTAAATCGAGAAGTCAATGATCGGTTCACCATTGCTGCCGAGAGCGTCTATCTGCTTCAGCCCGCCGTAGCGGCTGCCCATACCGGCTGCCAGAATGACTAAAACTGGTTTTTTCATCTTATTTCTAATCTCCTTTTCCATTCTTTTTTATTAAATTCATTATATCATGGTTTTTCAGGTTTAGGACAGCGAGTTGTCCGCGGCTTGAAATCCCTTTCTTCCCCTCGGTCTGAACTTGCTTTGGCGGATTCACGGCCCGATTTAATTTTTACTATCGGCCGCCGGCCTGAATCGGTTCCTTGAGGAAACCGATCGGATGGATTGTCTGATCTTGCTTCGGGTTAAAACTGGTCAGCGGCTTGTCGAGCAGCAGGCTGCAGCGCTGGATCTTTTCAAAGCCAAACCGGCGGCGGATCCCGTCGACTGTCTTTTCCAGCTGCAATAACGACTGACGGTGCTGCTCGTCGACGAACAAATCCAGCTGTTCCCCGGTCTGATCCAGACATAAATCAAATACGCTGATCCCGATGCTGCGCAGCGGCAGCGCATTCTGCCAGGCTTGGCGTAAAAGAATTTCCGCGTCCTCCAGAATTTCTTCCGCCAGCTGGGTCGGACGGGCACGCTTGCGCTGCTGGCTCCAGCGGAATAAATGAATATCCCGCAGGCTCAAAGCGATACCCTTGCCTTTCAAGCCCTGATCGCGCAGCCGGGAAGCGACGGACTCCGCCAACACCCGCAGCACCAGCCGCGCTTCCCCATGCGTATGCAGATCATGAACCGCCGTGACGCTGTTGCCCACGGATTTGACCGGAATCGCCTCGCTGGCCAGTGCGACTTCGCTGATATCCTCGCCTAACGCGAACCAATGCAGCATCTCCCCAACCTTACCGAAATAGCGGCGCATGAACAGCCGGTCGCGGCCTGCCAGATCGCTGATCGTCGTAATCCCCCAGGCTTCCAGCTTCTTCTGTGTTGCTGCGCCGACATAAAACAGCTCCCGCACTGACAGCGGATAGATTTTCTCTTGGAAATTAGCCCGGGTAATTGTCACAAACCCGCTGGGCTTAACGAAATCCGAAGCCATTTTAGCGAAGATCTTGTTGAACGACAGACCAATTGAAATCGTTAATCCCAGTTCCGCATAGACCCGCTGCTGGATTGTTCGGGCAATCTGTGAAGCGGGGCCGAACAACCGCTGCGACTGCGTCAGATCCAGCCAGGCTTCATCCAGCCCGTATTCCTCAACCCGGTCGGTATATTCCCGATAAATTGCCTTGACCTGATCCGTAATCCACTGATAACGGCGGTAATCCGGGGGCAGGATCAGCAGCTGGGGACACTTGATCCGCGCTTCGTCTAAGGTTTCCCCGGTCTGAATTTTGTATTTCTTGGCATGCAGATTCTTGGCGAGGATGATCCCGTGCCGTTCTTCCTGACTGCCGCCGACCGCCATCGGCCGTTGCTTCAGCTCGGGATTCAGCATCTCCTCAATCTGCGCGTAACAATGGTTAATATCGCAGTGAACGATCGCTCGTTCCATTCTCATCACCTCTGCCTTGAATTTTACAAGAATAAAATTCAAGTAATGTTCTTGACATTGTTCAAGGCAAGTGATATGTCCGCCTTTCCAGTTTCTGGTGATTCGTGAAACAAAAGAAAATCCCGGTGAAATGGAAGTCATTTCCGGGACTTATTCAATTCCCAGCAAAATTTGTTTAGGATTGAATTTCATAATCATTCCAGCTGTAAAAATCAAACTCAGGAAAATGATCGCAAATTCACAGCCCACTGTACCCAAAATCACATTAAGCTCGACTTTCATTTGAAATTCATCAAGGACCTCCTGCGGATTCATTTGAGTAAAATAATGATTTCCTTGACTGAATTCATATTCTGTAACAAATTCCTGTTCATCCACAACGGATAAATCCAAAACCTTTTGCCCCAAGGATGGAAGAATAACAAAAGACAAGCTTAAAGCAATCATCAGTCCCATCAACATCTCCATCAACAATTCACAATAAAACTGAATGATTACTGAAAGGCGGCGAGTACCGACAGCCAATAAAGAGCCTATTTCAATTTGACGTTTTTTAACGAATAGCGCGGTAACAGTCGTTAAAATAAGCACCGCGTTGACCATGACTATATAAAGCAGTGTCTTTGCAAAGAAAGAAATTACATTGAAAGGTTGCTTAATCCGATCAAGGACTTCGCTATTTGTATTCAATTTATAAACAGGGTATACAAAATTTTCCGCTATCTGTTCAAATTCACTCATGGAATCAACGTTCTTCAATAAAATCACAGGATTTTCATGAGTTACCATGAAATCTTCTTTTTTCCCGGCTTCCACATCATCCCCCATGGCTAAAATGGATGCATAGTCGACAGTTCTGACTATTTCCTCCAAAGTCGATCCTGGAACTAAGATTTGATTGTCAGCTCTTTTTCCACCGTTTATGACAGTATCCTTTTCTTTATTTTCATAAATTCCAATAATTTCAAACGTCGTTCTGCAATCTTCTGGTCTCAGGTAAGTCGCACTGAAATCCTCGGCATCACACCACTCAATATCTATCGTGTCTCCCAGCATCAGTTGATTTTCTTGCGCCAGTCCTTGCTCAATCACGGCTACCCTTGCAAAATTTTGCACTTCTTCTTCATTATAAAAACGACCTTCTTTAATTTCAAAGGAATCCTTATGAAATTCAATCATATCAGGTTTCCCATTTCCAATTACCTGTACATTTCTTTTAGTCTGAGATATACCGCTTTCTTCGGAAGGAACACTTTTAAAATTCAAACTTGTTCCCACATATGAAACAAGATAATTGCTGGCTAGGATCAACTCATTTTTTAACAATAAGGCTAAACTTGTTTTAGCTTCTCTTTGTTGTTGGAATCGATCTTCATTCTGCAATTTTCGCAAATAATCGGTATTTATTTCCAAAACAATGATCGGGTTCATTTTGCTTTTTGCATTTTGAATGGCCTGAGAACCAGCAGTTTGCATACTGAATCCGATGAATATAAGAAAACTGATTAAAGCGAATAACAAGCTAATCAATACAGATCGCGAAGGCACTCGGACAACAGCACGCAACGCTCTTGAAAACACGCCCATCTTTTTCCCTCCTTCTCAGGTTAAAATTTTCTTTGGTTTCATTGTTAAAACTTTAGAGCTTATTAAGCATAAGCTCATCAGCAGAATACCACATTCGCAGATCAAACAAGTGACGATTTCTTTCTCTGTTAATTGAACTCGAAATTGATCTAAAATCTTTTCCGAACTGACTTCACTAAAATATTTTTCTGACTCTGAATACGAAATATCTTTATCAGCGTCGAGAAATCCTGTTTGTTTCTGAACAATGGTCAACGTTAAAAGCTGATCGTTCAATGGTTTTACGATACATAACGCCGCTATTCCCGCCATGCAGGCCCCTATGAGCATTTCTAAAACCATTTCAACAAAAAATTGGATTATAATTTTATATCGTGGAATGCCAACGGACAAAAAAATACCCATCTCTTTTTTTCGATCCTGAATCTGAAGTGCGGTTAATATCATAATAAGAAGAATTCCGTTACCCACAACTACTGCTAAAATGATAAGCGCAAAATACCGGATCACATTTAGTGGTTTCCCATATTTTTCATATAGAGCGTTATTGCTTTCTAATGTATAAATTCCATCGCCGGCCTCACTGTACTCTTTAATAAAGGGTTCCAGATGTTCTGGGCTATCTAACATTAAAATGATTTCTGAATTGTATTGATCTGCTTCCTCCCAACAAATAGGCTCAGAATTTTCATGTTCACTGAGAATTATTTCTGTTCTGTTAGCATAAGCCGTACAAATCTCTGCCAAAGTTGTCCCTGGGACTAAAATCGTATTTTCTTGAAGCTCTTGATCATAAATGACTTGTCTTGTTTCACTAAACTGAGGATTGTTGTTGTACAATGGCGATAAACTCCAATCACTTTCCACGAATTATAAAAATATTCAAAGTCAGGTTTTTCATCATCTGACGAACTTATAAAACTTTGTGTAACGATCTTATCTCCAACCTTTATTCCATTAGCTTCTGCTAATTTCTCATCAATGACGCAAACATAATCATGATATCTTAATTCTTCCTCATTATAAAACCGCCCCTCGGTCAAATCATAAGATCCATTATGAAATTCAATTAAATCCGACGTTCTGTTTCCCGACAAAGAAACATTCATTTCATAGTAGAGAGAAGTTGAACCAATATTATCTTCCATCACGGTATAGCTATCAAAATCAACACTTTTCTGGTTCATCACAACACTTTGATTCCAAGCCACAACATGTTCATCCTGAATAATCATTTCTAATTTTTCAGAAATCATTAAATTATTATTTCGAATATCAAGATATGAATTTTTATCCAATGAGGGTTTTACAATCACGATCGGATTCATCTCTGATTTTGCCAGTGCAACTGCGTTTTCACTGGCATATAAAACGCTGATGCCAACCAAAATTAAAAAACTTATAACAAAGAATATAAAGCTTATTAACAATGTTCGACTTTTAACTCGGCACATTGATTTCAAAGCTCTGCTAAAAAAATTCATAAATTGCTCCTTAAAGTATCATTGAGTTTAAAATGAATATCAAAAGTGTCAATGATACAGGCTGTGCCAACTAAAAATGATAAACATTTCAACTGTTGATTTGGCAAATTCTTCATTTCACATTCTTCACGAACTTCATTCATTAATTCAATGAGTTTTCCATAATTTCCTTTATATTTCAAGACATACAGCAAATCAAATTTTATTATTAAATAATGATCGCAAAACTCCAGTTCTTTTTCGTAGCTGATAATTTCTTTTAAGCTCTGCAAATAATTCATCGAATGACAAAAACAAAGATGCAGCAATAAAACATTCAAAGGACTTGGAACAACGTTTCTCATCATTTGATACCATTTATATTTACTGTCTGAAAGCTTTTCTTTATTGAGACTGATGTGAATCAAATCCAAGTAACATTGCTTTAATTGATTATAATAGAAAGAAGAAGTTTTAAATAAAGCATGAACACGATCTAAAATCATTTCCGCTTCCGATAAATCTAAAGTTTCGAAATAATGCAGGCATTGCTGATTTAAGTCCGGCAGCACTTTGTCTAACCTAGCATTTTCTTGGAACGAATATCCCAGCCGCTGAATCAACTCGTGATAAATGACATCATCTTTTATAATTTGTCCAGTTTCGATCCGATGAAGGGTTGATACAGAACAGATTTGTTTCTGATCTGCATCATTGATCAATTCTTTTTGCGACAATCCCTGGCTTTCCCGTTCTATCTTTATGAAAAGTCCAAGCGTCCGCTTATTATCGTCGCTGATCGAGGTAAATCCCGCAATTTTCATTGTCAAAGCCCTCCTTATGAGATTATTTTATCATAGAATCCGAAGTGGAATTTAACATCTTTAACCGCACAAGGAACACTGTACCTTCCTTGCTTGTCGCTTCGACTTCAATCATTCCGCGGTGCGCTTCGACAATTTCCCGGGCAATTGCCAAGCCCAGACCACTCCCCTGCGATCGGTTGCCGGTATAAAAAGCATCGAATAACTGCGGCAGTTCTTCCGGATCGATCCCTTCTCCGGTATCCTGAATCCGGATTTCTATTTGATCCCCCCTGATCGAGCAGACACAGTCGATCTGCCCGCCTCCAGGCGTATGCGCGAGAGCGTTGCGCAGCAGATTATCAAACACCCGCTGCAGCCGCAGATCATCCGCCCACACCCAAACAGCTTGCTTCGGCAAAATCAGATTCATCCGGATCTGTTTCTGCCGGGCGCTGACCTGATGGGCTTCCGTCAGATGTGTCAGCAAGTCGTTCAAACATACCTCGTCAAAGACGAATGCCAGCTCATGATTTTCCAGCTTGACGCTTAAAAACAAATCGTCGCTCAGACCTTCCAGCACCTCTAAGCGCTGGCGCATCGTCGACAAGTTCCGCTGCTGTCCCTCATCCTTCGCCTCCATCTGCTGAAGACAGCCTTTTAGAACAAAGATCGGGGAGCGCACATCATGCAGCACCTTCATGATCATCCGCTGCTTCTGCGCCTGTTCCTTCTGCAGCTGCTGCGTCCTTTCATCCACAAGACGATCCAGATTCGTGTTCATCTGTTCCAGTTCCCGGTTCAGCGATTCTGATTCATCAAATTTTGCGGCAAATTTACGATTGATCACCAATGCCGCCATCATCATAAAGAACAAAAAGCCAAACTGCGGCAGCATGTAGACGATCATCAGCTCGCCCGCCTGCATCGCCCCGCGGTTATAGATTAAATAATAAAAGAAAAGTATGCTTTCCCACACTGCATATCCGCATACCAGCGGAAAGGTTCCCGGAAGATGGCGTTGATCAGCGCGGACAAACAGAATCAGAAGGGGAATCACAGCCAGAATCCGAATCAACGTTTCCACCCCTTCCGGGGTGATATATTGAAGCAGCATCAACATAACAAAACCTGCCGTCAGAATACGCGGCGTAAACACTACCTGCAGCCGCGCGGGAATCGCCGGCTTCAGCAGCATCATGATGATCAGCAGCTGGCACAAGGTCGTCATCAAAAAGATTCCCGGCATGATCAAAGAACACTGCGCATAACTCAATGGAAACAAGGGGAAAGCAGACAAAACGAGCACCCGCAGCAGCGAAACCAGCGAAGCCGCAGCCAACAACAGCAGATATGTTTCTTCCTTTTTCTTTTGGAACAACGTCAGCGAGGACATCATCAGCAGCAAATAAAAGCCGGCATAAAACATCGTGATGCCGAAGGCGACATGCGAAGCGGAAAGCGCCGCCTGCGGCCCTGCCAGCAGCATACCCGGCGGGGAATAGGGCTGCGATGTCGACACCGCGTCGTTGCGCTGCAGCTCGCTGGGAGCCAGCGAAAGGGTCAGCGTACCCTCTGCCTGCGGCAGTCTGACAAATTGAATCCGCTGATAAGGATCCTGACTCGAGGAAAGATAGATTAACTGATCGTTAACCCAGACCTGAACCGGTCCCGCATTATCCAGAATCAAGGTCAACGGCTGCACCGCTGCCGGCACTTTCAGCGTGATCGAACAGCGCTGCTGATCCGCACTCATTCCGCTGACAAGCCGCATTGGCCGGGTTTCAATCGAAATCGGAATTTCATCCTGTTCCGCCAGAGCCGCGGTGTTATGGTTGATGTGCAGAAAAAGCCCCAGCGGCAGCAGCAGTAAGGCGAAAAACAACACAAGTACCCTAAATCGTTTGAACATCCGGCATCGCTCCTTTATAATGAGTTCAGGTGATCATCATGGATCGTGTATTGATCGTAGAGGACGATAAAGAAATCGCCCGCATCATCCGTTATTATCTCAGCCAGGACAACCTGTACGAAGTCGTCAGCGCCGCCAGTGCTGAGGAAGCGCTGTTTTTAGCGCGCGACGCCTACGATATTATTCTGCTGGACGTCGGGCTTCCGGATCAGAGCGGGATCGACCTCTGCGCGCAGCTGCGGCAATGGCACGACTGCCCGATTCTGTTTATCAGCTGCCTGGATGACAATAACACTATTATATCAGCTTTGCAGCAGGGCGGGGATGATTACATCGTGAAGCCGTTTGACAACGAGATTCTCCACGCCCGGATTCAGGCAAATCTGCGCCGCTGGCGGAATGACCGCCAACAAAAGAAGACCGTCAACGAGCTGCGCTGCGCTTCGTTCACGCTCAACGCTCAAACCCATAAGCTGACGAAAACGGACGGAACGTGCTATCCGTTAGTCCCGATGGAATTTAAGATTCTGGCGTTTCTGATGCAGCATGCCGGACAGTGCTTTAAAGCCAGTGAGCTTTACAATCATATCTGGGGCAAATCCAGCTATGGCGATCACCGGACCGTTGTCGTTCACATTCACAATCTGCGCAAGAAGATCGAGCAGGATCCCGCCGATCCGCAGCTGCTGCAAAGCGTGTGGGGCAAGGGTTATTGCTTTATCGACGAAAATCCGCAGGTGCTTTGACTGCGCGGGATAACTTCACGCGGCAATTCAAAAAAGGCAAACGCGGGGGTTGACGTGACATACATCGCCTATTATTATTTTCATTGCAACAGCCGGCAAGCATTGCGAACTTCGCCGAGAATCGCAGTGAAACCAGATTTTTACAATTTATCAAACCAGGAGGAACACCATGGAAAAGTCAGAAATTCTTCAACAATGGATCGAAGCGGCAATTCCCGATCCGTTTTTATTTCAGCAGCGCCGCGCGGTTTACACGCATCTATTGGGAACCGCTCATTTCGCAGCGATGTTAGCGATGAAACGAAGCGTAGACAGCGAAGCGGCGGAACTGGCGGGGTTGCTTCATGATATTTCAACCTATCTTACCGGCGAGCATGAGGATCACGCCCGCAAAGGCGCGGCGCTCACCTTACGGATTTTAAGCGATCTGCAGCTGGGCACACCTCAGCAGCAGGAACAGATCGCATTGGCTGTTCAGCGCCACAGCGACAAGGAACACATCCAGACGCCCCTTGACGAAGTGCTGAAAGACGCGGACGTCTTGGATCATGTGTTCAATTATAAGATGCTGATCCGGCGGGAAATCCCCCGCCTGCATGCGTTGGAGCAGGAGCTGGGTCTCACCTTTCCGTTCTGGGATCAGTTGCAGGAAAAGTACGAAAACGCATAAAAACAGTCTGCCTTGCTGGAAACTGATAAAAAAATACAAAAAGTTAAAAATGGGAATGTTTCGAAAACGGCTTCCTATTTTTTTGGTTAAATTCGCATAAAAAGCGGTGATTAGATCCATTTATTTGCCTGAATATAGAAACGTTGCAGAAGTATGAGAAAATATAATTTTCAAACTCTTAAAAAGATCCTGCTTTTTCGGCAGCCTCCGCAAAATCTTCCATTTTTTATTTCTGAATTTTCACAGATAAACGATGCGCTACGCATTCATGTTCATGATCAGACTGCGCTTGTCCCTGCAATGAAAGCAAAATCCGGCAAGCAACTTCCAAAGCACTTGTTTTTCTTCCTGAACTTTGATCTTGTGCTGCTCAAATCATCCAGACCTCAGCGCATACTTAAAAAGGCAAGAGAGAATCTTTTAATCCCTGTCCGCAGTTAAAACCTGATTAACCTGATTGATCAAATTCAACAGATTTTTATAAAGCCAATATTTCTCGATAGAAAGATGCAGAACTGCCGTTCTTGATCCTTCAGCGGCGATGATCAATCAAGGCGTCGAGTTTTTCCACTGCCGGTTTCAGTCCTCAGGGCTTCATCACTTGTCAGATAAAATCAAAGAGACCTTCATCATCAAGGAAATAAATCCTTCTTCCTCACTTACTTTTCCAAGACTTTCATAACATATACAGGTTTTGATCAGAAATCCAATTTACTTCTTTTCCCAAAGCTTTTACCAGTAATCTCAAATGACAAGTGCTTGCCATTTGGCCATAAAAAAGAGCACCGCCAGATCCTTGACCCGTTGTGATCTTTTTTTCCTATCTCCGTTTTTCTCTTCCGTTATCTTAAGTTCTTTCTGATTCTTCCAAGAAGGTTGAAAAGTTCCTGGCTGTGAGCTCTGCCAGAATTCGATGAAGATGCTTTTCGACTGCCTCCGCCGCATTCTGTGCCAGCGCTTTTTCCAGCAAAGTTTCACGATAGGCGATCCAGGTAAACCAGAAGGCCGAATTCAGCGAATAAAGCAGTTCCGCCGCAATGCGCTCCTTTTCCGTCAGCGGCCTAACCTTGCAATAAGCGCGGACATAGTTTTGGAAGCAAGCTTCAGCCGACGCTTGATCTTCCGTTTCATATTCGCGGAAGATCAATAACCCTTCCAGAATCATATCGGAAACCATGACCGCTTCTCCGGCAATATTATAATCAAATATAATTAAATCTCCCTCTGCCGTACACCCCAGATTGCCAAGGGATAAATCGCCCTGACACGCAGCGTGAGGCAGCGAATCCCATACCCAATCCAGCGCCGCTTCCGTGCGGATTCTCTCCCGGACGCTCTGCCGGACAAGGTTAATCCAGCAATCCAGCCTTCCCTGCTGAATCCATTGTGAAAACAGCGGCAGAGCATTGACTTCATTCCGTCCCATCGGTTCAAAGATTGTCGAATAGGGCAGATGCAGCTCCATCGCCAGCGCTGTTTTGTGCATCTGCGCTGTCAGTGCACCAATTTTCGCAGCGAGAGCAAGACTGATTTTTTTCAAAGCCGGACCGGCGTCTTCCTCCAGCGTAATCAAGTAGCCCTCATCCTCAAGACAATATCCGGATTTTGTTTTCAGATAGCGGATTGTCCGCACGCCGCCTTGATGAAGCGCTTCGCAGAAGGCGCAGCGAGCTTCAATCTGATCCGGAGTCACCTGCGCTTCCTGCGTGATTTTCATAATTCGGGTCTTTCCTTCTGCCCAGCTCAGCCGCAGAATTCGTTTCTGCTTCCAGGCTGCCGGATCACATTCGTCGATCGCTAATAAAATCTCCTACCGCAGCGGCTGCGCCTGAATCGCAAACGCAGAAAGCCAGCGGGCTCTCCGTTCTTGGATCGCCTGATCCAGCGCTTCATCGGCCCAGCGCATAAACTGCCTTCCAATTCTTCCTTGGATGCCGCCCTTCATCCGCAATTTCATAAAATGTAATCGCCAGCGACCGGGCTAACTCGCGGTCTCCGGCTGAATCCCCGATTAAAATTGACTGCTTCAAATCAATCTCCGGATATTTTGCCAGCGCCTGTTCAATCATCCCCGGTTTCGGCTTACAACAACGGCAGCCGGCATCGCGGCGGTGCGGGCAGAAGAAAATATCCTGCAGATGAATCCCCTGCTGCGCTAATCGCCAAACTAAGCGGTCGGTGAAATTCTGATAATCGGCGAACGTGATGATTCCTTCGTCAATCAGATATTGGTTGGTGATCATGATCAAAGCATATCCCTGATCCTGTAAAAAGCGCAGCCCTTCCATTGCCCCGTCGATCAGCTCCGGCTCCGTTTTGCCTTTCCATTCCACGTCCGGGTAGTCCCGGTTGATCGTCCCGTCACGATCTAAAAACGCTGTTTTCATTCCTTCATTCCCCTTAATTTCACGCTTCTCTCCTCTTTGCGCGAGGATCACAATCCGCTTTGGTTGTTCTCAGTCTCACCTTGAATACCGTTTCTTAACTGGTTTGAATTATAACGCAGCGATAAAATTCAATCCGCTTTCCAATCAATCGCAACGCAATGCCACGTTTCCTTTTCAAACATCAAGCCATGGTAAGCTTCCATGATCTGATCCGGTTTGATCACATGGCTGATCAGCTTCTCCGCGTCAAAAACACCGTTTAAAATCAACCGCTGAACCGTCTCAAAATCCCGCAGCACATTCCGCCGCAAACCATCGGTTACCGGGAAGGGATTCAGCTCATTGAACGCTCCCTTGACATTCAGCATTTTCATGTGGATCGCATTGAGCACCGGCGTGATATCGCAGGTATAGGAAGCCCGCGGCGAACCTAACAGAATCACCTGTCCATGCTTCGCCGAGCCGAGAACGGCGTTGACGATCGCCCCGGAAATCCCGCTCGCGTCCACGCTGATATCGCTGCCTCGGCCCTGCGTCAGCTGCCTGATCTGTTCGACCTGTTCCTGCGGGGAACAGCTGAACACTTCCTCTAATCCCAAGGCGCGGGCTTCCTCACAGCGGGAAGCCACCGGATCCAGCGCTAAAACACGAAGTCCCGCCTGCTTCAGAAGCAGTGCGGTCAAAATGCCGATCGTTCCCAATCCGTACACCGCGGCGGTATCGGTCAGCTTTCCCTCGCACGCCGTGATCACATTCATCGCAATCAGTCCCAGCGGAATGATACAAGCCTGTTTGTCGCTCAGCCGATCGTCGATCTTCATAATTTTATCGCCCTGCGTCGTTCCGACATGGGAAAAGCGGTTGACCGAAGCATGCGGACCAGAATAGAAAACCCGGTCGCCGACATTCAGCGACGTCAGGCCCTTCCCCTTCGCCAAAACGGTTCCGATCGCCGAATATCCCGGATACACCGGATAACTGAACCCCTGTTTGATCGCATAGACCCGCGACAGCTCTGTTCCCGCGCTGATTAAGGACATTGACGTTTCAATAACGGCTTCATTGGTTTTAAGCTCGGCAGCGTCAAACTGGAAATCCTCACATTGGCATTCAGCCTGAGCCTTGCCCGTCAGGACGATTGATTTTCTCTGCATTAAAACTCCCTCCATTCTTTCTCTTTCTGGAATTATTATACCATAACGTTCTGCCGATCTCGCAGCGAATGTCCGTTGACTTTCATCTCCCTGCTTCCTATAATGAAATTAACGAAAGAGAAAAGGAAAAACCATCATGAGAATTCGATAGTCCCCTGAAAACCATATCATTCGGCACCGGCTGTTTTGCCATGCCTGAGCGGACCATCGAATTCTTTTTTCATGCGCTTCCAGTTCCAGTTTGCGGGTCATTCCCACTGTAATTTCAGATCATTCTGATGAATTTGATTCCTATTTTTCATATTGCCTGAACCCACGCTTTGTTGTTTGGAGTGGTGCGATTCATTCTTATTCATTTCATTCTGATCCCGGGGAATTCCCGTGCGGTCAGAAATCTGAGACGCGTTTCTAATCCGTCTGATCATAAGATACAAGTCAAAGCTTACATGATTCGCGGTGTGTCGGACGGCGCTTCCTTTCATTTCTGCATTTTTCATCAGGCTGCTTTTTAAAATTCATTGGGATCCGATTTCATCGTTACAGGCGATTCTTGGAAAGAAAAAAAAATCGAATCAGGGGAAGGTTTTTTCAACGATGTCCGCTCCTTTGAAAATAAGGAGGAAATCTTATGTTGCTTTGTTCAGTCGCTCATCTCGTCCAGCGTTTTCGCGGCGAAATTCTATTCCAACTTGATCAGTTTGAGATTCATACCGGCGATAAAATTGGGTTGATCGGGGCAAATGGCTGCGGAAAAACAACATTGCTCAAACTCTTGGCCCGGGAATGCGAACCCGATCAGGGCGTGATCATCAATCCTGTACCGATCCGTTTCTTTCATCAGCAGCCGCTGCCTGAGGAAATCACGCCTTCCCTTTCCATAATGAGTCAGGACCAGCAAACCGCGGCCCGGCTGCAAGCTTTTTTTACACAACCCGCCGCTCTGGCGTTTCTGGATGAGCCGACTACTCATCTGGATTTGCCCAGCCGGCAGACGTTCGAAGCTCAGCTGGCAACGCTGGACAGTTTCATTCTGGTCAGTCATGATCAACAGCTGGATTTATTAAATCCTGACGAAACGATCCTGCAGAACGCGCTGCGGCTCAGTGTTCAGAAAGAAGAAGTGATCCGCACCGTTTTAAGCCGGATGTTATTTCCGCAGGATACTTTAAACAAAAAAGCGGCCGTTCTCAGCAGTGGCGAGCGGGTCCGGCTGGCCCTGGTCTGCCTGTTTTGTTCGGCATGCAACATGTTAATTCTGGACGAACCGACGCATTACCTCGATCTGCCCTCGATTCAGGCACTGACTCAGCTGCTTCAGACGGCGGGACAATGTGTGATTCTTATTTCTCATGATCCGGCTCTCATTCGTCAAACCTGCACACAGCTGCTGCGCTTTGAAAATCAGAAGCTGATCTCCCTGGCGGTGGAGGATTGGTCAACGACCCGAACTTCGAAGCCGCCTTTGGAAAAAACAATCCTGCAGATGCGGCTGATTTCTCTGGAAGAAGCGCTGCGCCAGCAACCGGAGAATCCAGCATTGCAGGATCAGCGGGACGCCTTGATTGTTCAGCTGCGGCAATTCATCTGATTAAAACGCATGAAGTCCATAAAAAAGCACGGAAATCGCGGTGACCCGGAGGCCATCTTGAAATCCGTGCTTTTCTTGGTTATCCATCGTTTCTGATTGAATCAGAAGCAAATTGACTCTTTCCCGTTAAATTGGATTATACATTCGCACATGTAACTTTTAATGATCCCGGAATAGTTATCTGTCGTTTTCTGTCCATCTTTGCGACCTGCTCAAGTCTCGTTATTTTAATAACCCTTGATCGATCAGGAACTGCCGCGCAACATCGTCGGGATTCTTTTCTTCAATGTCAACCTGATAGCTCAAATCAGTCATCGATTCATTCGTAAAGATATTATCCAACAAGTGCAGTGTCGCTTCCAGATCCGGTGCAATCGCTTTTACACGCTCGAACAAATCTTCCTGCACAACGATGACGCCGTTATATTCCGGGAAGAAATGCTGATCATCTTCCAGAATCTGCAGCTGAACTTTTTTATTCCGGCCATCGGTGGCATACGCGACGGTAACATCCGCATTGCCGCTTTCCATTGTCGAATATTTAAGGCTCAGATCAACCGGCCGCGTGTTTTTAAACGTCAGGCCGTAAAAAGTAGTAAACGGATCAAATTTCATTGTGCCTTCATCGTCAAAAAATTCATGTTCTGCGCTGAAGACCAATTCCGGAGCGACGGCAACCAGATCGGTAATTGTTTTTAGATTGTACTTGGATTGAATTTCTTTCGGAACTGCGACGGCATAGGTATTGTCCAGCCCCAGCTTATTCACCATGACAAGTTTATCCTGTTCCTGAAACAACTCGTTTGTATAATCAAACAAGGTGGAACCGGCCGGCACTTCCGACGGATCCCGGTGCAGGAATGTCGTCAGCACCGTGCCGTCATAGCTCATATACACGTCATAGACCCGTTTTTTCATTTCATTGTAAGCGTTGACCGCGGTCATCTCCTCGCCGATACTGACGGTCAGATCCGTACGGTCCTCCACCAACATCTTGATCATTCGATGCACCAGCTTCTGTTCCGTAACGCGGCCGTCGACAATCTTGATTACATTTTCTTTTTTGGAACTGCAGCCCGGGATCAGCAGCAGGCAGAGCGTCAACAATAAGGCTAGTCCTTTTTTCATCATCTTCCCTTCCTTTCTTATCGGGTTCTTGCATAAAGCCGTTTCTCAATGAAGCCCATCAGCGTGTCGAAGAAGACCGCCATGATCATCAGTGAAACGGTTCCGAACAAAATCAGTTTCATATTCATATTGGCCATGCCGCGGTAGATCACTGTCCCCAGACCGCCGCCGCCGACAAAGGTTCCGAAAACCGCCGCGCTGATCTGATTGATCACCGCGATGCGGATCCCGGTAAAGATGACCGGGAAGGCGATCGGCAGTTCTACATGAATCAGCTGATACAGCTTGCCCATCCCCATCCCTTTGGCCGCTTCCTTCACCGCCGGATCGATGCCGGACAATCCGGTATACGTGTTGCGAACGACCGGAAGCAGGGAATAGAGGAACAACCCGACGACGACCGTCAGCTTATTGCCGCCTAAGAAAATCATAATGATGCCTAACAGCGCCAACGACGGAATCGTCTGCAGCACATCCGTGATTTTAAAGATCACGACTTTGAAGGTCTTGTTAAAATAAGCCAAAATTCCGCACGGCAGGCCAAACACCAAGGTCAGGCAGATGGCCGCCACAACGACGCTGAGATGATCCACAATGACATTTATACTCATCCGCGCTTCCCTCCTAACCCTCGCGGCGTCAGCCGTTTTTGAATCCAATCCACCAACGCGCCCAGACTCAGCGCCAGAATTGCCGCCGGAATGGCGCCTGTCAAAATCAGCATGTTGTTATTGGTTCCTACGCCCCGGTAGATAAAATCACCCAGGCCGCCCAAACCGATCATCGCGGCCAGCACCGCCCAGCTGACAGTATAAATCGTTGACAGCCGAAGCCCGACAAAGATATTCGGCATTGCCAGCGGCAATTCAATCTTGATCAAAATCTGCAGCGGCGACATCCCGCAGCCGCGGGCGGCTTCTTTCACTTTTTCATCGACGTTCAGCAGACCGACATAGGTGTTCTTCAGAATCGGAAAGACCGCGTAAATTGTCAGCGCGATCAAGACCGTCGCCGGTACCATCCCTACATAAAGGAACAAAATACCGACGAAGACAATTCCCGGGATCGTCTGGAATACGGACAGAACTGGCAGAATATAACCTGAAATCTTAGGAACCCGGCTCAGCAGGACACCGAGAATTACGGCGATCACAAAGCCGAGCGCAACCGGAATCAAAACGTAATAGAGATGTGTGATTATGGCTTGAATCAGATCCGCGCCATACCGGTTCGCCCATTCCATCATCCCTGATCACCCCAAACTACACTCGCCAGCGCTTTTGACATGCTCGTCTTGGTGATGATACCTTTCACTACATTTTCATTATCGACGACCAGAACATACGGCAAATTGGTTTTTGTCAGCCAGTCAAAGGCCTTGCGGGCTTCATCCTGCAGATGAACCGTCGGATAGTCCGTACGCATAACCTTGCCAACAGATTCGCCGGCGACGCCTTCGCTTTTCAGCATGTCAATCGTGACGACGCCTTTGAAGTGATGGGATTCGTCGGTAATGACAAGAGAATCAACTTCGCGGTGGCTCATCATTTCAATACATTCCAATGTCTTGCGGTTTTCAGTTGTCGTGTAGACACGCTTTTTCATCAAGCTTTCGCAGGTCATATCTTCTCCCTGGCTGCGGTAAGCCGCGCTGTGTTTGCCCATGAAATTCCGGACAATTTCATTGGCCGGGTGCCGCAGCATTTCTTCAGGAGCGGCATCCTGCTGGATCACGCCTTTATCCATGAAAATGATCCGGTCGCCCATTTTAATCGCTTCATCCATATCGTGAGTAACAAAGATAATTGTGATGCCCAAACTTTTCTGCAGCGCTTTAACTTCATCCTGCAGCGTATCGCGGGTGATCGGATCCAAGGCTCCAAACGGTTCATCCATCAGGATTACCGGTGGTTTTGCCGCAAGAGCCCGAAGTACGCCGATTCGCTGCTGCTGACCACCGCTGAGCTCATTGGGATATTTCTTGGCATTTTCTTCATAAGGCATGTGCACCAGCTCAAGCAATTCGTGAGTCCGCTGGCTCATCTCCTCTTTTGACCATTTCAGCAGTTTAGGAACAACGCAAATATTTTCTTCTACAGTCATGTTGGGAAACAAACCGATTTGTTGAATGACATATCCGATATTCCGCCGCAGCTTTTCACCGTTCAGTTCATGTATGCTTTTTCCATTGATCAGAATATCCCCGGAATCTGCTTCGATTAATCGGTTGATCATTTTCAGAGTTGTTGTCTTTCCGCAGCCAGAAGGTCCGATTAAAACGACGAATTCTCCATCGTTAACCGTCAGATTCAAGTTATTGATTACGGGTACGCCATTATATTGTTTTACGATGTTCTTTATCTCAATCATCTTTATCCCTCCTCATTTCTTTCTCCATCTATGTGACAACTTTATTTTATCACAAGGTTGTCACTTTATCAATTCCTCTTGAAATCCCTTTCATTTAATTTTCACTTTTATTTCAAGAAAAGAAAGAAAAAAAGGTTCTATAAATTTTGGTGTTGGTGGAAACCAAAGCCTTTTTTTCTTGAGCATAAAAAAAGAGACATAGGTAAGAATTTCCGTTACAATAAAATCACCACAAATTACAGAAAGGAAATCTCACTATGTCCATTACTCATTCTATCGTATCTGTTCTCAATTT
>NZ_JADNPO010000014.1:0-76542 GCF_015558105.1 Holdemania sp. 1001095H_141210_F2 | reverse complement strand
TCTGCGTCTTTCTTGTTTCGGTTTTTCTCTCACCAACACTATTTTTGAAAGAGCCCTTGTTTCCTGACAAGATTGGCCGTATAATAAAAACAGAAAGGTTCTGCTTACAGAGAGCGGAAACAGGAGGGAAACATGCGGGAATGTTCACTGCACTTTGATTTTGTCAACGCCGAGGGCAAGCTGGATCTCAACAAGGCGGACACGCTCATGGAAATGGCGTTGAAATTAGGCATTCATACGTTCAATACCTATTGGGATCAGGAGGTGTATCCGGAAAAGGATGCCGAAGATCAGGAATTTGCCGATCAGATTCATGCGCTGGCTGTCCAAAAAGGGATGAAGGTGTCGTCTTATCATTTTGTCGGTTCCGTGTTGGATGAGGACGATCCTGAACAGAAACGGGTCCGTCATTATATGCAGAAAAGTCTGGATATTTACAGTGTTTTGGAACCGGGGGTGTTCGTTGTGCATCCGGGGACTTTTTCAGACGGGGGATTTAAGAAAAATAAAATCGTTCATCAAGCTTCGTTAGAAAAATGGGGTGCAGAAGAAACGAACCGGCGGGTTGTGGAAAACCTGCGCTGGTTTGGCCAGCGGGCTGCGGAAAAAGGGATTAGGCTGGCAATCGAGAATATCTATGGCGGGCGTTTTTACAGTCAGATCGACGAATTGATTGCGCTGGTGGAAGAAGTGAATTTGGAGAATGTCGGTTTCTGTCTGGACGTCGGCCACGCGAATGTGGACGGCGTGGATATCCCGGCCACGATCCAGCGCATGGGAAAGAAGCTGTACGAAGTGCATCTGCATGACAACAACGGGAAAAAGGATCAGCATCTGCCGATCGGTTTTGGTACGGTGAACTGGATTGAAGTTATTGAAGCGCTCAATGCGATCAATTATCCAGGCACTGCGACCTTTGAGTTCTTCCGCTGGCCGCTGCCGGATTACGAACAAGGATTAACCCGCGCGGTGGAAATGTGGCGCACGCTGGAGTTCATTCAGGAAAACGGATATTTCACGACCAACTGGAATTAACGGGAGTCAGAAAAAAAGTCGGTTTTCAAAAATCATGAAGAAGACAAAAAAAGCCGGAGCCCAGAGTGTTTACTCGGGGTGTTCCGGCTTTCGTTGTTGATGGACAAAGCTCAGAAGTGCTTCTTTTTGATTCGGAATCTGATCTTCCATCACCGCTTTCAGCGTTTGCGTTAAAAGTGCGGAGATCTGGGGGCGGGGACAGCCGGCGGCGATCAAGTCAGCGCCGTTGACCGCCAGTTGTTTGAGGGTCAGGCAGTCCTGGCCGCGAATTTCTTCACTGGCGGCGATCAGGCGAGCGGCTTGTTGCGGTGTAAGCCGGTTTAAGCCCTGTTGAAGCTGGATCCATTCCACGACCAAATCCGGAAGTTCGCTGATCAGAAGCCGCAAACCAATGCGATCCTGAGGAAGCGGGCGATTTTGATATTGGACAAGTTGGATCAGATTTTTTTTGTTTCGATTGGAAAACCTCAGCTGCCCAGCCCAATGCTGAGCCTGATCAATGCAATAGGTCAACGGCGCTTGCGGCAATTCCAGAAAGAAACAGGCCAGCCGGGGCAGCGTCACCGGCGGACAGAATCGGAATGCGTCGAACGCTTTTTGAATCGCCTGCGGTGATTGCAGGGCGGGAAGCTGAGGAAACAGAACCGTGAGAATTTCATGATTGCCGGCGAAGATTTCCGGCCAGCGAAGTCCGACGACCATCTTTTCCATTTCCCGGGCAATGCGCTCGGCAGACAACACCCGCAGCAGTTCTTTCTGATGAAAGAGCGCGGAACGTGTGTCAGGATGGATTGTAAATCCCAGGGTGGAAGCGAACCGCAGCGCCCTGAGAATCCGCAGCGCATCTTCGTCAAACCGCTGCACCGGATCGCCAATGCAGGCAATGATTTTGTTTTTCAGGTCTTGCTGGCCATCGAAATAATCCCGCAGTCCGAGATCCGGATGCCAGCACAGCGCGTTGATCGTAAAATCCCGCCGCGCGCAGTCTTCCTGTAAAGATCGTGAAAAGTGAACGGATTCGGGATGCCGGTGATCGTGGCAGCCGGCATCAGATCGGTAAGTCGTGACTTCGATCGGAAAATCGTGAATCATGACCGTCACTGTGCCGTGCTTCAATCCCGTCGGAATCACCAGGTATCCCGCATTGCGGAAGCAGGCGATCGTCTGTTCAGGCAAAGCGGAGGTCGTTACGTCGATATCCTGCACCGGCCGTTCCAACAATGCGTCGCGAACGCAGCCACCCACCCACCAGGCTTCATAACCCGCTTCGTTAAGGCACTTCAGGCCGGTCAATCCGGCACTGCGCAGCGTGGGATTCATTCCTTATCTTCCTTGCGGATGGTATCCAGATAGCTGTAAAGTGTAAACTTGGAAATATCGAGGAAGGCGCAGATCTTATCACCGCTCTTTGTGATCAGGAAAGCGCCCTTGTGATCAAGGAATCGAACGATTTCCATCTTTTCTTCCTTATTCATTTCCCTGGCAGGCTTGTCCATGCGCTTGCGGCATTCCTGCAGAAGCAGCTCCAGAATCTGATTGACGTCGTTGGTAAACGGTTCCTCGCCGATCTTTTTTTCTTCCTGCGGAAGCAGGGTAAATGCGTCCAGATTTTTTCGAGCTTCCACCAGCGGCGTGATGTCGGTATTCAGACACAGTGAACCGATATTCTTCCCTTCGCTGTCCTGAAAGAAAATTGAGCTGTTGCGGATGATCCGGCCATCGTCGGTCACCATGACTTTATTATAGCGGTGAGTGTCGGTTTGTTCGCTGGAGAGAACCTCCAGTCCCCAGGCGCCGCCGCCGTCGCCAATCTTTCTTCCGCTGATCTGGCCGTTGCGGATATCAATGATCGTATGCGCATAATCCTTCGTGTTGTCATGCAGCACGATTTCGCATTGCGGTCCGAAATGATGTTCCAGCAGATCCAGAATCTGGGAAAAAAGCAGACGTTGTTCTTCGATCGAATTCACCTGCGAATTCCTCCTTTTTCTCTAATGAATATTGTTTCAGAGGAGTGGATAAATGTCAAGATAGTCCGGATGAAACCTAAAATATTTTTAGCATATTACTAAATATCTAAAAAAAATTTAGAACATCTCTTTACAAACCGGGGAAAGCATGTATACTAGAAGTGTATCAACTCATAAAAAAAAGGAGTGGAAATCATGGATGCAATTTTAGAAAAAATCAGCCGGATCGGCATTGTGCCGGTCATCAAAATCGACCGGATCGAGGATGCTGAACCGCTGGCCAGGGCGTTGTGCGAGGGTGGTCTGCCTGTCGCCGAGGTGACGTTCCGTACTGAACATGCCAGGCAGGCGATGCAGATCATCAATGAAAAGTTCCCGGAAATGATCCTGGGTGCAGGCACCGTTCTGACGACCAAGCAGGTCGACGATGCGATCGAAGCGGGAGCGAAGTTCATCGTTTCGCCGGGACTGAATCCGGAGATCGTCCGTTACTGCCAGTCTAAAAACATCATGATTCTGCCAGGCTGCGCGAATGCCAGCGATATTGAAGCAGCGTTGTCATTTGGCTTAACCACGGTGAAATTCTTCCCGGCTGAGCCGTTAGGCGGCCTGAAAATGATTAAGGCGCTGGCGGCTCCGTATGTGAACGTCAACTTCATGCCGACCGGCGGAATTAAGGAAAATAATATCTGCGAATACCTGGCTTACGACCGGATCGTGGCCTGCGGCGGCACCTGGATGATCGATTCCAAGCTGATTGCCAACGGTGAATTCGATAAGATTAAGGAACTGACGCAGAACGCAGTTAAGACGATGCTGGGTCTGAAGCTGGATCATGTCGGCATCAACGCTACGCCGTCAACCTCTGAAGGGATTGCGAACGAAATGGCAGGTCTGCTTCAGTGCGATGTCCGCGCCACATCCAAGAGCTTCTTTGCGGGCGAGACCGTGGAAGTGATGAATGAAAACGGCCGCGGAACGCATGGGCATATCTGTTATACCGTGAATTCTGTGGATCGCGCTGTCCGTTACTTTGAAGCACGGGGTTATAAATTCGTTGAAGAAACGAAACAGTTCGATGCCAGGGGGCATCTGAAATTTGCTTACTTTGAAGGTGAAATCGGCGGCTTTGCGATTCATCTGAAAAATGCGGCATAAGGAAAGGGGTAAATCTCAATTATGAAAATCATTACATTAGGCGAAATCATGCTTCGTTTGTCCACGCCGGGCAATACTCGTTTTGTTCAATCTGATTCCTTTGACGTCGTTTACGGCGGCGGCGAAGCGAACGTCGCGGTTTCTTTGGCTAATTATGGTCATGACGCGTATTATGTCACCAAGCTGCCGAAGCATGAAATCGGTCAGTCGGCGGTCAACGCACTGCGCCGGTATGGCGTGCATACCGACTACATCGCCCGCGGCGGTAATCGGGTAGGCATCTATTATCTGGAAACCGGAGCTTCAATGCGGGCTTCCAAGGTTATTTATGATCGTGCGGGTTCCTCGATTGCCGAGGCTTCGGTCGATGATTTCGATTTCGATACGATCATGGAGGGGGCCGATTGGTTCCACTGGTCGGGCATCACGCCGGCGATCAGCGCCAACGGCGCGGCTTTGACCAAAGCGGCCTGCATTGCGGCGAAGAAGCACGGCGTTACTGTTTCCTGCGATTTAAACTATCGTAAAAAGCTGTGGACACCAGCCGAAGCGCAGGCGGTCATGAAGGATCTGATGCAGTATGTCGATGTCTGCATCGGCAATGAAGAAGATGCGGAGCTGTGCCTGGGCTTTAAGCCGGAAGGAACGGATGTTTCCAGCGGCAAGCTGGATCTGAACGGCTACAAGACAATCTTTGAGCAGATGCGCGTCCAGTTCGGTTTCAAGACGGTCTGCACAACGCTGCGCGAAAGCTTCTCCGCCACGCATAACGGCTGGTCGGCGTTGATTTATGACGGCGAGGAATTCTATCAGTCCAAGCGGTATGAGATCAATCCGATTGTTGACCGGGTCGGCGGCGGCGATTCGTTCTCCGGCGGTCTGATTCACGGCCTGTTAACCAAGAAGACGCAGGGTGAAGCTCTGGAATTCGCGGTTGCGGCTTCGGCGTTGAAGCACACGATCAACGGCGATTTCAATCTGGTCAGCGCCGAGGAAGTCGAAGCGCTGGCAGGCGGTGACGGCTCTGGACGTGTTCAGCGCTAATTTAGAACAATGAATTATCAATCCTTTGTTCCTCTAGGGAGCAGAGGATTTTTTTGTGTTATTTTATTGAGTTGGAATAAAAGCAGATCAACGCTGAAATTAATTCAAGAAAGGCAAAAAGATTGTTTCATTCGTTATTCGATCGCAGGCTTAACTAACTATTTTAAATATTCACGATAATACATGGGGATTAAGGTAGATCATGTTAATTTGGAAAAAGTGATGAGTCTATGAATTACGATGTACAGCTTCTCAAAATGGGATGTTTCTGACGTGAGAGTGCAGCTGATTTAATACATAGATTCGGATTGCCGACACGCTGCTTTATACAGATAAAAAGCGAGGTTTGATAACTGATATTCGTAAAAATTACTCCGTTGCGGTCAATCTTGAAACAGTCGTGCCGGCCGCAATGTTTTTGAGATCGCCTCCGGGATAGCCGCAGATGCCTCTATTTCTCATCATTCCGCTTTTGTATATGACAAACAAAGGATGGAAATTCGCAAATAAATTGAAAATGAGCTGAAGAATATCATGACGACACAGGGATATACGCTTTCTGATCGCAGTAAAAAGGTTCAAAGTTTGGATTCATTTATAGATCAGTCTTTCATAAAAATAAGATCTAACAGATGGAAACGCTCGATATCCAAAGAACCCAGCGCCTGATAACAGCTGTTGCAATAGGCGACCACTCGTTTGTCAGGATAGTAACCAGCCTGAGCTTGCAAAAGCTTTTGCTGCTTGGCAAAATCCAGAATTTTAACCTGAGCCTGCAGCGCTTTGAAGTAAGTCGGGGCGCTTTGCAGATTTCGCTCGCTGATCGGATTCATCAAAAGGGTGCCGCAGGTGGGCGGCGCTGTCTCACCCATTTCATGCACGGTATAATTCATTCTCGCCAGCAAGCTGCGAACCTGACGGCGCAGAGGGACATCTGCCCGGGCGCAGTCCTGCAGCGTGATGACCTGTCCGTGCACATCAGGCCAGAGAAACTCACAATCCTGCTCCAACAAGTCATAAAGTGTTATGACTGAACAAGAAGGAAATCGTTCTTTAAGAATCGCTGTGCAGCTGAGACAAACCGTGATCAGGGTATCGCCGGACTGAAACTTCAATCCCTCACTCCGGCAGCAGCCCGTCGTTTCAGCGTTCCAGCGACATTGAAGATAATCCCTTATTTCAGCGGCAGTTTGCGGATGGGCAGCCTGAAACTGACAGCTGGGAAATGCAGTAAACATCAAATCCCTCCTTTAGAACTGACTGAACTTTGCCATGAATTCATCATAATTTCTCGTTTCCAACAATTCAAAAGCCAGATGACTATTTTGAATAATTTTGGAGATTTTATCAAAGAAAATCCGTGTCAATGCCTGATTCTCATTGATACAGACCAAGAAAATAATCTGAACCGGTTTCGCATTCCACGTCACCGGTTTTTTCAGCTTGCAGATGGAGATAAAATTCGGCAGCTGTTCCGGGTTTAACGGATGCGGAATCGCAATTTTATTATTATATTCGGTTGTCCCCATGCGCTCCCGGGCGGCGACGGAATCATAGAAATTCGCAGGCAGCGGCAAACTTTTTCGAATGTGTTCAATTTGTTTCATCAAGGCTTCCTGCCGTGAAGAAGCGCTGATTTCCAGATACAGCTCGGGACGGATCAGTTTGTCCAGATGAAACTTCTCATTCAGATTGTTCAGCAGCAGGCGCAGGATATGCAGATCATTCTCCGAAAGACTTGGCTGGATTTTTAACGTCGGTTTATCGAAACGCAAATTCATTTCCGTGGCATTAAGAATCACGTCGAACTTTTTCAGTTCCTCTGCATCCAGCGATTTCGCATCGAACAGCTTGACCAGATTGATAAAATCCGCCAGCGTTTTGTTCAGCCGGTAAGCGATCAGCTTAAACAAACTGGAAATATCGTTGGAGATCACGGCGATATTCACTTTTACCCGCGCTTCCGGGCCCCGCTCCAGAGCCAGCGCGATGTGCAGCGTGAAGTACATGATTTCTTCCTCGGACACCGCAATGCCATATTTTCTGGGAATAAACGACAGGCCGCAGACTGCCAGCTCGTTGGCGAACGGAAACTCGTCGCGGATCGACGACAGATTCGACTGCGTAACCTGCATGTTATTTTCCAGCCGGTGCAGAAACGGCACGATGTGCGTTAAGAGATTCGCCCGCAGATCCTTATCCTCAAACAAATCGATTTTTGACAGCTTCAAGATATTGCGCAGAAATAAATTATAAAAAACAACGGCGTCCTGCGGCAGATCCTCGCCCAGACTTCCATGATCGGCGTTGATTTTCTTTTTCCCGTTGATATGGAAGGCAAAATAACACAGCTCCGCTTCCGGCAGCGACACATGGAAAATTTCCTCAATCGAGCGGTTGATATCAATCGCTGTTTTGTATTCCAGCGACTGCCGCATGGCTTCGCTAACTTCCTGATTGATGATATTGTTGGTTTCCACGCGGTTGATCGCGATCAGAATATGCAGCGACAGCGCGCTGCAGGAATCGGCGGTGATTGAAATGTTGGCATTCATCAGTGATTCCGCGATGACGTGCTGAATCAGGCTCAGCTGCTTCGATTTGTAACTGGTCTCCTGCGGCAGAAAGTCGATGATTCCGCTGATCGACGCTTCCTTGGACAGACATCGGCGGATATCCTTTTCCTTGCCGGTGATCCGATAGCCGTTGCTGTGACTGTGCTGCAGCGTCAGATGATAGCGTTCCAGCGTCGGCTTCAGCTCCTTGAGATCCTTGCGCAGCGAGGAAGGAGAAATATAAATTTCATCGGCCAGATCGTATAAATTGAGATATTCATTTTCTGTGATCAGCCGGGCAAGCAGATATTTTTTGCGGTTTTCCGGAGAGCCGACGTCATTGACTTCCCCCACGCTTAAAGACTGGACATAATGATTGAATTTATCCGGATCGTAAACGATCAACACCGATCCTGATCCGCGCTTGATTAAAATATCAGCTCCGTTTTCCATCAATTCATCCTTGAGCTGATTGATGTATTTCAACAATGTCTTGACGCTGACGTTCAGCGTAAAAGCCAGCGCCGAGCTGGACAGCGGTTCCGAGGAAGCCATCAGCTTCTGAAGCAGAATCAGCCGGTCTTTTTCGTACATAAAACGCCCCTCTTTTCTTTTTCATTATAAACAATTATAAAATTTGAAATTGCCTTTATCTTCTTTAACACAAAGGTAAATTCTTCAAATAAAGTTTACCTTTTCGATAGGGAACTCCTTTCCTACACCGTTTTCTTTCCGGTGGTATAAATAAATCAGAAGCCAAGAGGAGGGTAACGCAATGAACATTTTACTGGTCTGCGCCTGCGGTTCCAGCACCAGCGTCGTCTTGCAGAAAATGAAAGAAAACCTGACAAGCGACGAACCGTGGACAATCGAAGCAAAGTCGTTGTCGGAGGCGAAGAAGGTCATGGGGAAATATGACTATGTCCTGCTGGCGCCGCAGATCCGCTATCAAATTAAAACGGTGCAGAGTCTGGCCGAGCCGTATGAGGGTTTAACGGTCATGAATATTGAACCGGCAGACTTCGGCCGCTGCAACGGCAAGGCGATTCTGGATCAGATTCGCCGCTGCGAACAGGCAAAACAAAAATAAAAGGGAAAAGGGGGACTTTATTCCATGGCGAAACAACAGCACGAAAAAAAGAAATTCCTCGACCGGTTTGAAGAATTATGTATGCCGATGGCGACCTTCTTCGGAACCGAACCGCACTTTCTGGCGCTGCGCGACGGCGTTGTCAGCGCGCTGCCGTTTACGTTTGTCGGCGGCATTGCTTTCTTAATCTATAAGTGCCCGTGGCAGGAAGGCTACGCGACCGGCGTTGGTTTCTTTGATGCCTTTATGAACGCCTGGTTCCAGATGTCGACGAACTTCAAGGACATCTGTTACGCGCCGTATGGAGCGACGCTGGGCATCATCTCGATTTTTATCTGTTTCACCGTAGCGTATTCGCTGGCCGAGCATTATAAAAAGAACGCCGTCAATTTCGCGGTGTGCGCAACCTCGATATATCTGTTGATCGCCTCACCGGTTATTTCCGGCGCGATGTCGATTGCCTATTTAGGCTCCGTCGGCATTCTGGTCGCCTGTCTGGTCGCTCTGGGATCGGTGGAAATCATGCGGATTTCGATTGAGAAGGGCTGGACGATTCACATGCCGCCCAGCGTCCCGCAGGTCATTGAGAATACGTTCAGTACGATTTTCCCATATGTCTACGCGTTGATACTCTTCTATGCGCTGAGCGTGATTTCCCAGCTGGCTTTCGGCAAGCTGCTGCCGGAGCTGTGGCAGTACATCTTCACGTTAATTACCGTGGCGGTGGAAAATCCGGTCGCCGTCACCGTGCTGACCGCGTTTGAAAACCTGTTGTTCTCGTTCGGCATTCATCCGACGACGGTCGTCGGGCCGCTTCTGGATCCGCTCCAGCTGGTCACGCTGACTGCCAATGCCGAAGCCTTCGCGGCCGGTACCGCGCTGAACGCTCTGCCGCACGTCTATACCCAGTCGTTCTGGGCGTATTATTCCTGCATCGGCGGAGCGGGCTCCACGCTGGCCTTGTGCGCAATGTGCGTCAAGAGTAAGTCGAAACAGCTCAGCGCCGTCGGCAAGGTGGCGATCGTCCCGTCGCTGTTCAATATCAACGAGCCGGTGATCTTCGGCCTGCCGATCTTCCTGAATCCGATTCTGGTCATTCCGTTCATGTTAGCGCCATCGGCCAATATTCTGTTAGGCTGGCTGTGTACCTCGCTGGGGCTGGTCAATCATTCGTTCCTGTTTTTGACCTCGACAACGCCGACCGTGCTGGGCGCGTTCATCTCGACGCTGGACTGGCGCTCCTGCCTGTTAGTCGTCGTGATGTTCGCCATCGACTGGGTGATCTATTATCCGTTCTTCAAGATCTATGAAAAACGCTGCATCGAGCAGGAAAGCGGGGAAGCCGCTGAGTTGGAAGCGTCCGCCAACGCATCCGCATAAGACAAAAGAAACGAGGCAGAAACATGACCGATATCAAAATGACAGCTTTTGAAATTATCTCGTATGCCGGGGACGCAAAAAGCTCTGCTTACGAAGCGCTGGAAGCGGCGAAACAGAATGATCATGCCGGCTATGAAGCGAAGATGGAAGAAGCGGAAAACAAAATTAACGAGGCTCATAAAGCGCAGTACGCGATGCTTCAGGAGGAGGCTGCCGGACAGATGCACGCCGAGTTTTCGATTATCGTCGTGCATGCTCAGGATCATTTGATGACAACGATGGCGACGATTGATCTGATCAAAGAGCTCAGCGAACTGTATTTCCTGCGGCACGCATAAACGACAGACAGCTGCCTGCATCTCAGGCAGCTTCTTTTCCAATCAGACTATTTCAGGTCAGACTATTTCAGACTGAACAAGCAAGCGGCGGAAGGGTCGCCACGAAAGCGGGTAGAAATACACAAAACAAAAGGTGAAAGTAAAACGCAAAATTAAAAACGGAAGTAAAACAATATAGTGAATCGCGAAAGCAGAATATAGAGTAAAAACGCAGAAGTCAAAAACTTGAAGAAGGAGGAAGCGATGAAACACGGATTTCCAGACGATTTTTTATGGGGCGGCGCGATTGCGGCCAATCAGGCAGAGGGGGCATGGCAGGAAGGCGGCAAAGGGCTGTCCGTACCCGACGTGGACTGGCACAATCCCCATTTAGTCCGCGGCGGCAAGCGCGATGCGGATTCAGAAATGACCAGCACCCGGTTAAATGAATTATTAGCGATCAGGGAGGACTGGCAGTTCCCCAAGCGCAGCGGCATTGATTTTTATCACACCTACAAGGACGATCTGGCGCTGATGAAGCAGCTGGGACTGAAAGCCTTCCGCACCTCGATCAACTGGGCGCGGATCTATCCCAACGGCGACGACGAGCAGCCCAACGAAGAAGGTCTGCAATTCTACGACGACCTGATCGACACGATTGTAGCCAATGGCATGGAGCCGATCATTACGCTGTTTCATTACGAACTGCCGTTAAAGCTGGTGACGGAATACGGCGGGTGGCGCGATAAACGCCTGATCGACTTTTACGCCCGCTTTGCCCGGACTTGTTTTGAGCGCTATCGGGGAAAGGTGAAATATTGGATTCTGATCAATCAGATCAACCTGATTTATGTCGAATCGTTTAATTCTCTGGGTATTCTGTGCGATCAGGTCGACAATCTGGAAGAAGCGAAATATCAGGCGATTCACAATCAGTTTGTGGCCTGTTCGCTGGCGACCAGGCTGGGACGGGAGATCGATCCGGAATTCAAGCTCGGTATGATGATTTCCGATCATAATTGCTACCCGGAAACCGCGTCGCCGGAGGATGTGTTCAGCACCCTGCAGAAAAATCAGATGAGTCAGTTCTTCTATGGCGACGTGCGGATCCGCGGACAGTATCCGGGCTATGCGCTGCGGTATTTTGAGGATCATCAGCTGAACATTGTGATGACGCAGGAGGAACTGGATCTGATTCACAACTATACTGCCGATTATATGGCATTCAGCTATTATTACTCGCGGATGAATTCAGCGGTTCACAACACAGCGGATCTGAATGATATCTCCCGTAATCCGCTGCTTCCGGCTTCGATTTGGGGCTGGTGCGTCGATCCGCTGGGACTGCGCAATTCGCTCAACGTGTACTATGACCGCTACCAGCTGCCGCTGATGATCGCGGAGAATGGACTGGGAGCGCTGGATGAGCTGAAAGCAGGAACGGTTGAGGATGATTACCGGATTGATTATCTGCGTGAGCATCTTAAGGCAATCAAGGAAGCGATCCGCGATGGCGTCGAGGTGTTCGCTTACTGCGCATGGGGACCGATTGATATTGTCAGCTGCACGACCAATGAAATGTCCAAACGTTATGGGTTTGTGTATGTCGATCTGAACGACGACGGCACAGGCAGCCGGAAACGGTTTAAGAAAAAGAGCTTTGACTGGTATAAGCGGGTGATTGAAACGAATGGAGCGGATCTCTAGCCTGTCGTGGAAGACAGCGGTTCTGGCAGCGCTGGCC
This sequence comes from Holdemania sp. 1001095H_141210_F2, assembly GCF_015558105.1. Classification (NCBI taxonomy): domain Bacteria; kingdom Bacillati; phylum Bacillota; class Erysipelotrichia; order Erysipelotrichales; family Erysipelotrichaceae; genus Holdemania; species Holdemania sp. 1001095H_141210_F2. Next base: position 64,249 of record NZ_JADNPO010000014.1, on the reverse strand, counting down.
GGAGTGGGCATCGGCGCGGGTGTCGGCTTGATCTTAAACGCGAATATCGGTTCGGACACGGTCACGGTTTTCCAGGATGGGCTGCATTGCCAGCTGCATATCAGCTATGGTCAGGCGTCGCGGCTGTATAATCTGGTTTTGATTGCGGCGGCGTTTCTGACCGCGCGGAACTACTTCGGGGCCGGTACTGTGATTTCAGCGCTGGTCACCGGCTTCGCGATTGACGGCACAGTGGCCCTGACCGGCAGTCTGATCGCCGGGTTTACTCTGCCCGGACGCCTGCTTGTCTTCCTCCTCGGGCAAATGGTATATGCGTTCAGCCTCGCGATGTTGATCCGCTGTCAGCTGGGCATGAATGGACTGGACAGCCTGCTTCATGCGGCCCAGGCCCGCTTGGGCATATCGTATTCGATTCTGCGCTGGGGCGCGGATCTGGCACTGACGGTGCTGGGCTGTCTGGCCGGCGGCATCGCGGGCGTCGGTACGGTGATTTCCATTGTCACGACGGGCCCGCTGATCCATCGGTTTCAAAGAGGAAGGAGGACTGAATCATGCTCAAATTGATTTTGTTGTCGATCCTGGGTGTCGCGGGGCTGGCGCTGCCGCTCACGTTGATTCTCACGGCGAAAGAGAAACCGAAAATCCCCGGCGTCTTGTTGGGAGCCGCATTTTATTTAACCGCCAATCTGTTCTTGAATGTGTTTAAAAATGCCTGGTCGCTGAATCTGGATACGCCCACCTCCACGGTCTTTTATTTGATCACGGCGGTCTTGACCTGGACGCTGACCGCCGCGTTGTTTTTTCGCCGTTTTCGTCCGGCTTCGCTCGGCAGAATCAGTCTGATTTATGGCGGCTATGCGCTGATCAATACGTTTGTCGTGACGATGGCCAGCTATTCTCCGCTGATTCAGTATGGTTTACTGGAGGTCAGCGGTCAGACTGCCCAGCTTCCTGCGGCATCGGCCGCGATATTGAGCGCCGCTTATGCTTCTCTTGGTCCGCTGGAGCTAATTCTGGCATTAATTGAACTGGTGGTGGTTTTCCTGATTCTGGCCCAGCTGTTCCGGCGGTTATTCGCAGATGATTCGGTGAAGCGGCTGGCGGAGTTTGGTCTGGGATTGTTCCTTTTGATGGTGATTCAATATGGAAAATGGGGAATGCTCGTCAGCTTCATCGCCTATGGAATGGAGCTTGCGGGACTTCTGACACTTGGTAAACAAAAGAAGTTGAAACCATGAATGAAACAACATCTGCTTTTCCTTTCGATTTTATCTGAGGCGAAGTCTTTGCGGTAAATCAGAGGGAAGACGACAGGCAAGCTGAGGGCAAGGGCGTTTGTCTGGGGGATATCAATGAATGTGTTGAAAATCTGCCGCGGGATCAGAAATGCAATACCGAAATGATGATAATACGGATTCAGGAAGCGCTGGCGCGAAAAAACAGATTTTCCCCCAAAGCTGCGGCACATCTGTTTTTTATCTGGATTGAAATGAGGGGAAGTGGCTGAATCTAATGGTAAGCTGTGTGCTTGAATCATCAGGAACACAGCTTTTATTTTGGCATCGAATCCTCTTGATCACAAAGCATGAAGTATTGATAGATAATGCCTTGTTATACCTTGAAGAACTATGTATAATAGAAGCATAGAAATTCTAGGTATGGAAGGAGGTTGTTTATGAATTATGATAAAGGCTTGATCGCCGGCAGTTCCGCTTTGTTGGTATTAAGTTTGTTGAAGGAACAGGAACGCTACGGCTATGAATTGATCAAGACGCTCAAAGACCGGTCGAATGACGCGTTTGATTTTAAGGAAGGCACATTGTATCCGATTCTGCACAAAATGGAAAATGAAGGCTGGATCCGTTCGGTAAGCAAAACGGTGAACGGGCGGACGCGCCGGTACTATACCATTACGGCTCGGGGCGTCAAGCAGCTGGAAGCTCAGCAGGAACAGTGGGAAAGCTTTTCTTCCGCAGTCAATCAGGTGCTTTCGTTTCAGGGCAGCGGATCATGAATCCGATTGAGACTTATGTCCAAGCCGTAACGGCGCAGGTTCATTTCTTTCTGGACCGCGGCAGAATCGGCGATGAATTGCGCGCTCATCTGCAGGACAGCGTTGAGGATCTGATGCAGGAAGAGGGCTTAACCCTGGAACAGGCGCAGGCGGAAGCGGCAGCGAGAATGGGGGATCCACAGGCCGTTGGGCGGGAACTGAACCGAATTCATCATCCGCTTTTAGGATGGCTCTGGCTGATCACGATGTCCTGTGCGGCGATTGCCGGGATTGTCTTCGTTTATTTATTGCTTACTGCAGGATGGAATGAAATTCAATACCTTTTGCCTATGACCCCTGAACATGCCGAAAAGATCGCGACCGTAAATGAAAAGATTGAATTAGCCGGACATACCGTGACTTTGGACGCCCTTTGGAAATCTGATGAAGGCGAGTTGATCTTAACGTATCATATCCGCAATAAGCTGTCCTATTCTCGTTCCGGCTGGTCGGTGAACTTCTTCTCTATCCAAAATGGAGACGACAGCCTTCCAGTTTATCCTTATTTTGAAGCGACCTCTTTCTTCGGCTCGAAAGGGATGCTTACTTTTACAGCGCCGGCTTCCGATGTAATTGAGCTTTCCTTGATCGACGGACAGCGGGTGTCGTTAGACCTGAAGGAATGGGAGCTGAAAAAATGAAACGGAAAAGAGAGATTGTGGCAGGCATAGCCTTGATTCTGATCACACTTGTATTGTTGGGATGGATTAGCGGTTATTATCTATCACCCCAGGCATGTGTGGAAGATTCGCTGCGGGGACTGTATTTCAGCCCGGCTGAAAAGATCGACGAGGTTCAAATTGGGGATCGTTATTATTATCTGTATGCGAACGATCATCAATATGCGCTGCATGGCGCTGAGAAGACGGCAGGTATCTTTTATATCACGACCGGAGGGAGCACACACAATGATTATGCGGATGCTGACGAAGCATTTCAAATCGACGGACTGAGTGATGGGAAAAATCAGTTGTTTGTCATCCATCGCAGCCAGCCTGAAATCATGAAGGTGGAAATGGATCCCGGTAAAGGCCGGCCAGTAATTGTTTTTGATCAATGGGAGCATGATTTTTCAATCAAGATCCAGCAACTGGAAAACTCTGAAGAGGCGACATGGGAGGGAACCTACCGGGCCTATGATGCGCAGGGAAACCTTGTTGAGGAACAGATCTATCCGTGATCCTCTGCAACAAAAGAAATCGAGGGAAACAAGATCAACCTTGTGATGAATCCGGAGGAAGCCTGTGATCTTCAAAGGATGGAAAACGACGGAATTTATATGGCAGTGATCGTGCGCAGGGATCCGCGTGTAGATCGGGTGGAAGCCCAGCTGAATAACGGTTTGACGTGGACTGTGGAACAGGGACATGATGATTTTGCGCTGATCACCTTGGAAATTCCGGAGGCGTCTGTTTCCTGTTGGCCGGGGATCTATCGAGCTTTAGATAAGGATAAGCAAGTTTTAATGGAAAGAACGATTCCTGGTTAGTTTCGTTATAAAATTCCCGGTTTGTCACCGGGATTGACAAAGCCGTGCGGTTGTCTAGTGGAAAGTATCGTAAAATCGTGTAGAATAAACCTGCCTGATAGGGAGGAATGTTTATGTTCTACGCATTTTACGATATTTTTTATTTGCTGGTTCTGGCGGCGATTGGATTTTCCATGTGGGCCAGCGCCCGGGTGAATTCGACGTTCCGCACATATAGCCAGCAGCGCACGCGCAACGGGATGACCGGCTATGACGCGGCACGGGAAGTGCTGGATGCCAACGGTTTGTATGATGTCCGGATCGAGCGGATATCAGGAAATCTGACCGATCATTTCGATCCCCGCACGAATGTCATCCGGTTATCCGATTCAGTTTATGGTTCTGCTTCCACCGCCGCGGTCGGTGTGGCCGCGCATGAAGCTGGACATGCGATCCAGTATGCCCATGGATATGCACCGTTAAGGATTCGCAACGCGATCATTCCGCTGACGAATATCGGTTCCCGGATGTCCACGCCGTTGATTTTGATGGGATTGATTTTCTCCAATATGGGGCGCTCGGCGATCACGATCGCGTATATCGGCGTGGCTTGTTTTGCATTGAGCGTTGTGTTCCAGTTGGTCACACTGCCGACTGAATTTGACGCCAGCCACCGGGCAGTGGCCGCGATTGAAAACTGCGGCTTATTGACAAGCGAGGAAGTAGGCTCAACCAAGAAAGTGCTGTCAGCGGCGGCGATGACGTATGTTGCGGCGCTGGCGGTCGCGATTACACAATTTCTGCGTCTTTTGAATATCGTTCAGCGCAATGACCGGCGCTAAGCGGACGTGCCGGTGAATCCAGAAAAGAAAAGAATCCGGCCGCAGAAACGAAAACTTCAGGCCAAACACAGGGGGCCGGAAACCTTTTTGGACTACCCGATTACCCGGGGCGGAGTTCTGGCCGACGCCTGGCTGATTCCGAGCGAGGAAGCAGAAGCCTGTGTCCGCCGGCGGGAAGCTTGCGCTGCCCAGCTGATGGCCGAAATAAAAACCTTCTGCAGCCGCGACTTTCGGGATTTAGCGCAAACGGAAGACGACGAAGTTGTGTGGGGCGATGCGGTGTTCGGCGCCGAACGCAGCTGTCCGATCTTTCTGGACCCGCAGATGGTGGAGAACGCGATGGAAGCGGCGAAGAAAAGGAACTGCGGAAATTTATTCTGGAAAGCAGCGGATTGGCGGAGTTCGCAGCCCAGCTCCACTCCAATTCTCAGTTGTAACTGGATCGACTCACTTATCATTTTCCCCAGCTTGGAAACTGAAATAAAAAAGCAGCCTGAGATTTCCTGTTGCAGGAAGTTTCAGGCTGTTTCTCGCCAGGCCAGCTGAGCTTGCTCAGATTAAGGCTTAGGGATGTGGAAAGAATCTTCTTTATTTAACCGTCTGGAATTCTTTTCGTTCAATTTCCTGCGGTGCTTCGATTTCGCGGGCGAGGGTGTGCTCCGTCAATTCGGAAAGCAGCTTAAGCTTCTTGTTGATCAGCGGCCGCATGCAATTCGGTACATGTTCCTGATGGGCGCGGTGAATGGCGACGCATTCCTTGCAGTTGCCATGATAGCGGCAAGCTTTCCGGCAAGGACAATGGTCCTTTTCCTTGTACTCTTCACGGAAAGCGGCGGCGAATTCTTCCTGAAGCGCCAACCCGGCCTGACGATTGCCGTTATGGAATTGCTCCATCGCGGCGAGTTCTTTTGGATTTCCTTCGATGATCATCAACAAATCCCCTCTTTCTTTGTTTACCTTCCGCGGCAAACAACGCCCCTATTTTAACACTGGAAAAAGGAGGACTTCAAGGGATTCCTTATAAAAAGAGGAGGGAAGGGGAAGCATAACTTATTTTGCCGTGAAACAGAGAAGAATGGACTTTGCGTTCTTCTCTATTTTGTTTTATGATGTTAAAAAAGGAGCGTGTTTATGAAACTGCGATTTAAATTAGGCTTGGCATTATGGGCGATGCTGAGCTTGTTGGGATGTGCTTCGACGCCGGTGCCGCAGATCCCGCCGGCCACTTCCCAGCCGATGGAAGAAACAATAACGGTTCAGGAGGACGGCTGGTATTCCACGAAGGAGGAAGTCGCGGAGTATCTGGAAACCTATGGACATCTGCCGGAGAATTACATCACGAAAAAAGAAGCTCAGGCGTTGGGCTGGGATAACGCGAAAGGAAATCTGTGGGACGTGGCCGAAGGCAAATCCATCGGCGGCGACCGCTTCGGCAACCGCGAAGGTTTGCTTCCCAACGCTCACGGCCGGACTTGGTATGAATGCGACATTGATTATCAAGGCGGTTATCGGGGAAAGGAACGCCTTGTCTTTTCCGATGATGGTCTGATCTATTATTCGGATGATCATTACGCAAGCTTTGAAGCGGTGAGGGGAAACGAATGAAGCGCGCTTTGATTGACGGACGCGAATGCCGGGATAAACAGACGCTGCATCGGCAGCTTAAAGACCAGCTTGCCTTTCCCGATTATTATGGAAATAATCTCGACGCTCTCTATGATATTTTAAGCACCGCGCAGGAACCTTTTGAAATTGAATTAATAAATAGGGAGGAACTGATCGGAAATTTAGGCGGCTATGCGGACGCGCTGCTTGCGACCTTACAGGACGCCGCCGCAAACAATGCTTTCCTTCATCTATCCGGCGTGACAACGCCGGCAGAGAATGTTGGTAATCAGGCAGAAAGTCAAAATCAAACCGATCATGAATCGTGAAGAGCTTTCCGCTAATTGTGTCAGAGAGTTTGTGTACGACGGTACAGAATACCAGCTGATCAGCTCGATGAGGTCCAGAAGTGCATTAAGGCTGTTCAGGCAAGAAATGCGGATGAATGTCTGCACAACCCGATGAGGAAAGCGACTGAGAACGTCGATCAGATTGCGGTTCGCAAACGAATGCGAAACATCAGCGTCGCGCAGCCTTGTTTCCCATTTTAAAACAGAGAGTACAGATTAGATCAGGGCAGCGCGTCACCGCTGTCCTTTTTCCACAAAAAAACTCAGCGCTGTGAGTGAAGCAGCGCTGAGAGTGTTTCCTCATCTGTCCAAAAGAGGATGGATGAATTCAGTTTACGGATTTACGCGTAGAAACCGGTGGCATAACCGATGAAGGTCAGGACACACGCCAGAACAAGGATCAGCCCCATCAATTTCAACGGCGACCATTTCTTCTTCGCATACAAACCATAGACGCCTAATGTCAGGCCCAGCGGCAGGATCTGCGGGAAGATGGAGTTCAGTACGGAATCGGCGTTGAACAGCACCTGGCTTTCCAGGATCGTGTTGGTCGTGGCGTCATAAACGTCTTTGACGATCTGAATCGGCAGCGTGCAGGAAACGAAGGAAGCGGTCAGGGCGCCGACGACGATCAGGCCCAGCACGGTCATCGTGTCCGTCAGTAAATTCAGCCGGCCTGTCGCCATAAACGTCTGCATCCCTTCCAGTCCGGACTTATAGCCCAGCTTGAACAGAAACCAGCTCAGCGCGCAGGTGCCGATCGGATAGACAAGCATGTAGATGACCGGTCCCAGCCAAAGCATATTGGCGGAAGCCTGAGAGATCGACAGGCAGATTGTCAGCAGGATCGGGATGATCGTCGCAACCCACAGCGAATCGCCGATGGCGGATGTCGGGCCGATCAAGGCAACTTTGACGCTGCTGATGAGTTCCGGAGTACACTGACCATTGGCATTGGCCTCTTCCAGACCGCAGACGATGCCGTTGCAGATGGAACCGACCTGTGCTTCAGTATTGAACAATGTGATATGACGCTGCAGCGCAGCTGCCCGTTCTTCTTTCGTGTCGTATAATTCTTCAATGACCGGGGCCATCGCCTGACCGAACGCCATGCCCAGCATTGATTCTGCCTGCTGGGAACAGCCGTTCCAGAAAAACCACGTCCGGAAGGATTTCTTTAATGTTTTTTCACTGATTTTCTTAGCCATGATTAAGCTCCTTTCCGATCAGCCAACGAGGAGGCTGCGACATAGTAGAGAACCGCGGTGATGATCGCGACAACCGCGACCGCCATCGTGCTTAAACCGAAATAAGTGACGAGAATGAATCCGGCTAAGAAGATGACGATGTGATATTTCTTCTTTAATAAGAACGATAAGATGATGCCCATTCCCAACGAAGCCATCATGCCGCCGAAAATGCTCAGTGCGGTGGTGACCCAGCCCGGAATCAGCGTTGCGAAATCAGCCTGGCCGGAAGCTGCGGTCATCGACGTCAGAACGAGCACCGCCGGAACAAAACGGCATAAGAAACCGATTGCCTGACCCATGAAGACGTTTGGAACGATCATTTTGCGGGTATCCCCGGCTTCCGCATATTTTGCGGCAACCCGGTTCAGCGGCAGGTTTAGGGCATACGACAAATTCCACATGACCTGGCCGACCAGTCCGCCGATCCCGGCGAAGACCACAGCCAGACCGATCGTTCCGGTCGCGTCCATCCCCTGACCGAAGACGATCGCCGCAGCGACGCCGATGTAGGTGGCATACGATAAGTCCCAGGCAACCGCGCCGCCCGGCGTGACGTTGCCCATATACATGATCTGTAACGGAATTCCGACGACCATGGCGGTCTGAATATCCCCTAAAATGACGCCGACGACCAGCGCCGCGACTAACGGACGGCCTAAAGTGTACCAGCCGATAGTGTTGCCGACGATAGAACCGATGGATCCCAGATACACAAAGATTGCGATCAGGATGATTTGAATGATTGACATAATTACCCCTCTGACTTTCTATTCAATCGTTTTGCGGAAAGCGTCCCAGCTTGTCCGGGTAGTGTTCGGCAGCTGTTGGAAGCAGACGTCTGCGCCTTTGGCGCTCAAGGCGTCGATCACTTCCACGTCCTGCTGGCTGAGATAGAAGATGCCGGTTGCGCCGGAAACCTTATGCACGGAATCCGGACGTTTGGCAATGTTGCCCAGCATCACGAAGTCAGCTTTCAGCACGGTGTCTTCCAGTTCTTCCAGCTGCTTTGGGAAGCGCACGATGACCAGCCGGTTGGTGCCGCTGTCCTGGCTTAACAGGCTGCGGGCTTCCTCCGTGGTGACAATGTGCGTTTTATAAAGCGGCGGCACGCTCATCGTCATGATCGATTTCAGCATTGGATTTTTGGCGCTTTCATCGTCGATCGCAATGATTTCCTGGATCGCCAAGGTCGGACACCAGGCGACGATGGTCTGGCCGTGAATCAGCCGGTCATCGACGCGGACTACAATTTTACCCATGGTTATTTCTCCTCTCTTTTTACCACAGCTGCGGTTCGATCAGACTGGCGTACATATACGCGACGGTATAGCCGCTGTTGTTGGATTCGATCTGGCGGACTTTGCCGATCGTCGGATAATACTGCTGGTAAGGAAAGTCGTTGACCTCGCCGCGGAAGACGGCGTATTCCTTCATTGCGTCGTACCATTGGGTCACTTCCTCTGGATTCAGCGTGAAGTAGGCCTGCGGAAGGAAGCCGACGAGATCCTCAAACGTTTCGCCGTAGACCAGGCGGATCGGATTGCCTTTTTCACGCAGCCGCTTGACGGCGGTGACGACGGCGTCGTGAGTGTTGATGTGCCGCGGATGCATTGAACCGCGCCAGTGCGTAATGACCAGATCGACTTTCTCATCGACGAAATACTGTTCCATCCGCTGAGCGAAGTCCTCCAGCGAAGGCATATTGCTGGAAACGTAGCCAAGCCAGATCGTGTCGGCGCCCAGCTTTTCCGCAGCTTTCTGATTCATGGTCAAGAGATCTTTGAGATACTGCTGCTTCGCTTCCTTCGTCGCGGCCGGATCTTCCAGCCGTCCCTGAGTGACGTGGATCAGCGTGCAGTGCGCGCCTTGCCGGGCATATTTGAGGATCAGCGGTCCGCCCATCAGCTCGGCGTCCAGCGAATGTGCGCCGATGCTGACGACGCGTTGGATTGATGTCATAATGTGTTCTTCCTTTCTTTAATAGAGCATGCTTTTCGTGCGGATTTCGGTTAATCCAAATTCTTGCGGTAATCGGTGAAGGTGCGGAAAACGGTGATTCCATGACGCTGGTAGAAACGGCGTCCCGGTGCGTCGGTGGAGACGAAATACATGTGATAGATACCGCGCTTCTCCATTTCCAGCTGCATCAGATCGAGCAGGATGCTGCCTAAGCCCCAGTTGCGCTGACTGGCCATAACACCGATCGGACCGAACCGCATCGGATTGCCGTCGATCTGACGCATGCAGAAGCCGGCGAGCTGATCGTTTTGATCCACGCACAGCAGCACGTTGTCTTCCGCCAGATTGTTCTGCATACTGATCAGCAGGTTGCGCTTCCAGCCGCCGCCGAATTCCACCTTGGCAAATTCAAGCAGGTCGACGCAATATTTCCAGCTGAACGGAATGAACCGGAAACCAGCGGCTTCGGCTTTCGCCTTGCGGGCCAGCGCCGCTTCATCGAGCTGGTAACCATGCAGATCCTTGCACATCGAGTAACTTTCCTCGCCGCTTTGATAGCCCATTGCATCAAAGAAGGCGGCCGATTCCGGATAGTTCTGCTTGTCGATGCCTGGGAAGAAATAATTCGGGCTGTACGCGGCGACCGTGACGTTTTTAGCGCCGCGCGCCTTCATGTCGGCTTCGGCTCTTTCGACTAAAGCCCGGCCGATTCCCTGACGGCGATGTCCGGCTTCGACGAATAAGACGTTGATCCAGCCCCGGTCCGGCTCCGTTCCCCGTTCCAGATAAGGAAACTTGCGGCGGGTGGCCAACAGGAAGCCGACGACTTTCTCATCCGCCATCGCCACATAGCACAGCGATGGATCGAAGTTGTCGTCCAGCAGCGCCTGCTTGCGGAATTTCTGTAAGGTCAGCGGATCGCAGGGCAGACAGGCGTTCCACAGATCAACAACCGCCTGTTCATAGCACTGGTTATAATTCTGAATTTCCATAGATCTTCATTCCTCCTCAGTCAGTATATTAACGAACAATCTCAATTATCTTATAATATTGATATGTTAACATATTAACTGATTTCATTATACGGTGCAGCCTCGCAATATGCAAGCCCTTTCAGTCAAAAAAAGAACATTCTGTCGAAGAATGTCCTCTACATTTTGATATTGACGGTGACGGAATACCAATCTTTGTTGAAATACGTTTCCGCATATTCGATGATTTCATCGCGCTGATCAAAGGTCAGCCGCTTAACGAAGAACGTCGCGGCATTCTTGCGGATGTTCATGAGCCGGGCGATCTCGGTGTTGCCGATCTCGCGCACTGAGTAATTTTCATTTACCCAGACCGGCGTGACATTGACCTGAGCCAGCGTTTTATAGAAGGATCTGGTTTCGTAGACAGTCTGTGCCTGTTCCAGCGAAAGCAGACGGCTGTCGACAAACGAACTTTGATAGGCGATCGGCTCGTCGTTAGCCAGGCGGATTCGCCGGACGCAGACGATCGGCTGATCGGGATCAATCGTTAGTTTCTCAGCAATCTGAGCGTTGGTGATCAGTTCGATTTTATCCACATGCATGTCAATCTGGTATCCCTGCTGAAGCAGTTCGTCGCTGAAACTGAGCGAAGTCAGTCCGCGGATCATCTGCTTCTTGGCGACAAAGGTGCCCAACCCTTGAATACCGGTGAGATAACCCTCGTTGATCAAATCGGTAAATGCCTTGCGGACCGTGATCGTCGAGACATTATATTTTTTTTTCAGCACGGATTCACTGTCGACCTTATCGCCCGGTTTCAGCTGGCCGGATTTGATGGCAGCGATGATATCCTGTTCGATTTGGAAATACTTGGCGACCTTGTATTCCATTTCTCTTCACTCCTTAACTTAATATGTTAACTTATCTGGATTATAGCAGATTCCGATTTTAAAAGATAGAGTCATTCCCCGGAAAACAGGATTTCGACCAATCCCCAGCCGCTAAGGACCATCGAGGCGTCACTGATCAGGAACAGGTGGAAGGCGATAAACCGCGGGCCTGTTAATGAAATCAGGAAAGTCAGGATCAGCCCGGCGATCAGGGCGGCGATCAGAGAAGCCCCGGAAATATTGCGGAAATCTTTGCGGTGAAAAACAAGCCCGCAAAGCAATCCAAAACAGAAATAGGCCCCGATCACGGCCTTTGGATTAAACAGAAGCAAAGCTTTGCGGTGTTGATTGAGCGCCAACATCAGCGCAGACAGCCCTGCGGCGGCAAGCAGGGTAAAAGCTGAATTCTTGATCTTCATCTTAATCCTTCCTTTCTTTGTATTGGATGAAAGGGATCTCGTCTTTGCCTGTTAAACTGAGGCATCCGAAAACTTGGAAACAGGAGTTACTGGAAGAATCTGATGATTAAGGCTGGTCAGTTTCTCCATGAGGATTTTATGGAGAGAAACAGAAGCAACAATTTTAAAATTAAGGTGGAATAGTTTTATTCTGACACGCTGCACGTTTGAACGAACGTAAAGATTAAACGAAAACAAATCATTTTATAGCCTTATTATACCATTTCCAGAGGGGATGGGAAGCAAAGGAAACGCAGAGATTTTGAAACAGGAGAAATCCGGCGTTTTATTTATGACCGCTGCGATTTTATGGGGGAAAACGGAATTTTTACCGGTATAAGAAGTTTGCTTTTCCTGCCCGTTAGGACTATGATAAGGGGTATTGAAAAGCGGATGCAGGGCGAAAGGGGCGGTAAGGATGACGGCGATTTTATTTCCGGAAGCGATGTGTTTGGTGGATCCTGCCAGCGGTCAGGTGAGTTGGGGCGCGAATCAGGAATGGTATGGTGATTTGTGGCAGCGCAAAGCAGGCTGCGGACCAACGGCTGCGGCTTCGCTCCTCTTTTATCAAAAACAGAAACAGCGGTTGATGCACAGGCAGCCGCTGTTATCCAGCCGGCAGAATTTACTGGATCAGATGAATGAGCTGTGGAATTATATCACGCCCGGTCATGGCGGGGTAAACCGGGTCTCGATGTTTACCGAAGGATTGGAGAAGTACCGTGCTGAAGTCAAAGAAAACTTTAAAGTTCAGGCGCTGGAGGTCGCGGAGGATCCGGCCCAAAGACCGCAGTGGACGACGGTCAGCCAGTTTCTGGAGGAAGCCCTGAAGCGGGATGAACCGGCGGCGTTCCTCAACCTGTGCGCGGGGGAGGAAAAGCGGATCGACGACTGGCACTGGGTGATGATCAGTGCACTGGACCCGCAAACCGGCGTGGTCACCTTTTTTGACGAAAGTCAGATCAAGGAAGCGGATCTTTCGCTGTGGTTAAGAACAACGACGAAACGGGGCGGATTCGTGACGTTGCGCTGGCCTGCGCCGGGAATGGAAATGGCCGGGAAGGATTAACAATTTTCACAAAGTGGATTATAATTACTCTTAATAAATAGAAAAGCAAACAAGGGGGAAAGGCATGGCATCGAAACAACGTGGACTCATGACTTCCGGCGTGATCTGGAAAGAACTTTTATTATTCTCAATTCCGTTATTGCTGGGAAATTTATTCCAGCTGCTCTACAACACGGTCGACTCGATTGTCGTCGGCAACTTTGTCGGGCATCAGGCGCTGGCTGCCGTCGGTGCGAGCACGCCGCTGATCAACATGTTGATCGGATTTTTTATGGGCGTCGCCGCCGGCGCGGGTGTTCTGGTTTCGCGGTTCTTCGGCGCGCGGAAGCTGGAAGAGCTGCATATTGCGGTGCATACGTTTGTGGCGTTTACATTTTTGTTCGGCGTGCTGATGATGGTGGCCGGGATTACGCTGACGCCGCTGTTTCTGCAATGGATGGGGACGCCGGCGGATATCATGGAGATGGCGGTGCTGTATCTGCGGATTTATTTTCTGGGGATCATCCCGACGATGTTGTATAACTCCGGGGCCGGCATCCTGCAGGCTGTCGGCGATTCGCGCCGGCCGCTGTGCTTTCTGACGATTGCCAGCGTGCTGAATATCATTCTGGACCTGGTGTTTGTCATCCAGCTGAACATGGGCGTGGCCGGGGTGGCCTGGGCGACGCTGATCGCGCAGACGGTGTCCTGCATTCTGGTGGCGGTCACGCTGCTGCGGTCAAAGGAAAGCTACCAGATCATCCCGAAGAAAATCCGGATTGACAAGCCGATGCTGATGCAAATTGTGCGGCTGGGAATTCCCAGCGGTCTGCAGCAGATGATCGTTTCCTTCTCCAACGTGCTCGTTATGTCATATGTCAACCGGTTTGGCTCGGCAGCGATCGCCGGTTTCAGCTCGGCGAACAAGTTTGATAATTTCCTCGGTCTGCCGGTCAACAGCTTCATGCTGGCAATCACGACGTTTGTCGGACAGAACATGGGTGCGAATCAGATTGAACGGGTTAAAAAGGGCATTACCACCTGTATCTTTATGGGAATCGGCATTGTCATCGCGATTGGAATTCCGGCCTATCTGTTCTCGGATCTGTGCATTCGGATGTTCTCACAGGAAGCGGACGTGATTTATTATGGATCGTGGATGATGCGCACACTGGTGCCGTTCTATTCGATTCTCAATGTGGCGCAGGTGCTGACCGGCGCGGTGCGCGGAACGGGCAATACGACTGTGCCGATGCTGGTCAACGTCTTCTATTACTGCATCATCCGGCAGATATTCCTGGCGGTGGCGATGATGTTTGTCAATTCGATCGTCGTCGTGTTCTGGAGCTATCCGCTGACCTGGACATTGTCTGCCGTGACGTTGTTTCTTTATTATCAGCGGGGAACCTGGCTGAAACACAGCGGAGTCCGCGGCTGATGCTGGATCGTTCACAGCTTCGAATTCAGGATCTTCATTCCCATCGGGCGCTTTTCATTTCGGATATCCATGGTGAAAAAGACTTGCTGGAAGCTTTGTTGAAAAAGGCTGACTATGTTCCGGGGAAAGATTTCCTGTTTCTGTTGGGGGATCTGATTGAGAAAGGCAGCGCCAGTCTGGAAACGCTGCGGCTGGTGATGACACTGGCCCGCAACGAACGGGTTATCGTGTTAAAGGGAAATAATGATGAAGCGGAACAACTGCTGGAAGATAAAATACCGCTGCCGATGAAGTTGAGTTATCTGCGGACGCGGCGGTCGCTGATCAGCGAGATGGCTCGAAAACAGGGCATGACAATGGATGAAAAGACCGATTTTCAGGCTCTGCGTCAGCGCTTGACGGGCGCGTATGCCGCGGAATTTGCGTTTTTGCAAGAGTTGCCGCTGATCGCTGCGGGTCCGGGTTATGCTGCGGTGCATTCCAGTATTCAGGACCTTCAGCATTTGTTAAATAACGATCCGCGCCTGATTTTAAAAGATAATGATTTTTTGTTGAAGTCTGCCGTGGGATTTCCGTTCCCGGTGATCGTGGGCCACATGCCGACAGTGGCGCTGAGTGACAGACAGGGAAATTGCGGCGTGCATTTTCTGAAAGATCGGAATATCCTGGCGATCGACGGCGGATGCGGAATGCATGCGCATGGTCAGCTGAATGCCCTGATCGTTCACAACGGCGACTTTCAGCAGTTTCAGACGGTCAGCGTGGATCGTTTGCCGCGGCGGCGGGTTGTTGCCGATCAAGCGGGCACGCCGAAGGATCAGCAGGTATTCGTGCGGTATTTTGAAAGTGAAATCGAAGTGCTGAAGGAAGCTGGCGAATTTCTGCGCGTGCGGCATCAACGAACTCACCGGCTGTTGGAAATCCCCCGAAGTGCGCTGCGGATGATCGACGGCAAGCCGCATTGTTTTAACAGCACAAGCTGTTGGCTCTCTTTGCGTCAAGGGCAGGAAGTGGCGGTTATTCAAACCTTTGCCGATCGGTCGTTCTGCAAAAGAAACGGTCAGCTGGGCTGGGTCGCAAATGCCGTGCTGGACATCCGGTAAAACAGGAATAATGCGGGCAGACGGCGGAGAAAACCGTCTGTTTTTTGGAGGTCAATTAAAAAGTCAGCTGGAGAGCTGACTCAAAATTTATTTCATTCCCATTATTCGATGCTTTTTTGTTTTGTTTCTTTAAACGATGATCGTTTTATGTTTACGCTTGTCTGCGCAGGATCATCGCCAGCTGTGTCAGAATCGCTTCATGTTTCTGAATGAACGCCTGATAACCACAGAATTCCTCGTCGAAGTAACAAATATTCAGGCGCTTGCACTGACCGTGGCAGATTTGTGCATAGCGGCAGGTTTCGCAAAGCTTTGTTGATCGACGCGGCCCCTGCAGGAAGCCGGACAGGATCTTTGATTTCGATAAATCCGCCAGGCTGCAATCCCGCAGATTGCCCAGTTTGTATTCGTCCAGCACATAGAAATCGCATGGATAGACGCTGCCGTCGCTCTCTACGACAAACTGCATGCTGCAGAAGCCCAGAAAACCGCATTGCTGCGGCGGGACACCGTCGAACAGCGGAATCAGATTATCAAACAAGGTCACGCTGATGTAGTGATCTTGTTTTAATTCTTCCAGCCACAGCTGGAAAAATTCATCATAAAACCGGAAGAAGGTCTGCGGCGTCAGGGAATAAGGATCGTTCTGATCCTCCAGCGGCGGCAGACAGGGAATGAGCTGGATATAATCGAGATGCTGTTTCAGATAGAAATCAAATAATTCTTTCGGATGCTCCGCCAGCTGACGGGTTAATACCGTCAGAATGTTGAAATCAATCTTTGCCTGACGCAGTTTTTCAATGTTTTCCAGAATGCGGGCAAACGTTCCCTGACCTTTGGCATCCGGGCGCATCGCATCGTGATGCGCGGCGTAGCCGTCCAGCGATACCCCGACTAAAAAACGATTCTGTTTCAAAAAGCGGACCCATTCGTCATCGAGCAGTGTCGCGTTGGTTTGCAGCGCGTATTGGATTTGGTGGTAGCTCTTCTTCTTCAGGTTGACCCGGCGGATAAACCGGCGGAAATAGTCCAGCCCCGCCACAGTGGGTTCCCCACCCTGAAAGGCGAAGGTGATCGTCGCTTCTTCACGGAAGAAGCCCAGCGTCTTGTCGATCAGAATATTCATCGTTTCTTCGCTCATCACGCCGTAGGAAGGAATCTTTCGGTTTTCCGCGACGTCGCAGTAAAAACAATAACGGCAGCGCAGGTTGCATAAGCTGGACGCCGGTTTGATTAACATCGAAAAGTATTTCATAGAGTGACCTCATTTCTACTTGCTTTTTCTTTTAGAGTGATCAATATTCCGCTTAGTTTTCTTCCCGGCGCTGAGCCAGATACAGTCCCCAATCTTTTAATTGCTCAGGGATGGAATAGATGTCCTTCCCCTCAACCGTGACGGTTTTACTGACGCCGGGATGCTGCGGATCAAAGAGATCCCAGGCCGTAAGCAGATTTGGATTTTCGCGCATTTGATGCGCTGCGAAGAACTCGGCGTAACTTTGAAGATTCTGGCTGAAGATCGTTACTATGTTATATTTGCTGAACAAAATTTCATCGCCGCTCTGCAAACCGCCAAAGCCAAAGGCCGAGAGTCCGTCTTCAAACAAAAGCGGCCCCGTTTGCTTTAAAAGGGCGAGCGCCGCAGCTTGCGAACAGCCGTCGAGATAATACACATCGACATGCAGCTTTTCCACGACGCCCGGCCGGATTTCCTGTTCATTTCTGGCCTGAGTGGGCAGCTCCAGGATAAAGAAAAGGGGTTCTTCGTGGACCGCGATGAAATGCTGCATTACGGATTCGATCTTATCGGTTCCGACGTTGGCTGTAATTTGATCGCCATTGATTTTATATTCTTCCTGCAAACGTTCGGCAAAGGGAACATGGCAGCCCGCTTTCAGCTTCATTTCAGAGCCTCCTGCCGGACTTCTTCCGCGCGGAACTGGATCATCTTGATCAGTAAATCTTCAGGAAGCGGCTGATCCCAGCTCAGCTGCAACGTGTTTTTTTCGTTGGTTTTATAGGCGGTTAAATCAGTCCGAAACTGTCTGATCGTTGTTGGACTCGTATAGAAACCCAGGTGCTTTTGATTCCCGGCAAATTGTAGGCAATAACGGCCTTCCAGCATATATGTCGGTGCACCCCAGGACAACTTTTCCTCACACTGAGGTATCGTTTTTTTGATCAGTGCCCGCAGCTGATTTAACAGATTTCGCTGTTTATCCGGGAATGAACTGAGGTAATCTTCAACGGATTTCCGTTTTTCTGTTTTCATATTTATGTCGTCCCTTTCATTTGCGATTCCCTGTCCGCACTGCTGTTTCCCGGTCATCAAAGGAAGCTCAGCCGTTGCGGTCTTCAATTAGCTAAGAGAATCAGGCTGTATAGCCTGCGGTGGTTTCTTAATCATTATAGCATGTTTTCACCCAATTCCCGAGGAAGGCGAAATATCGCAAAAGGAAAAATTGGACTGAAGTGAAAAGGGCTGAAAGTGCCGAGGCATAGAGAAAATTGGAAGGCAGCTGCTAATCAGATCACATCGCCGCAGCCTTTCGTTTATAAAATCCGCTAAAAGATAAAGAACGAGACTGATAACAAGAAAAGCTTGAGCTAGGGGAAATTCAGAAGATGCTGTTTTTCTAAAGCCGCTGATTCGGAAATATAAAAACCCCCGGTTGAGAAATGCGGGAGTTTCGTCGTTTCAACAAGAAAGAGATCTGAAATCAGAAAGAACTGGAATGTTCCTGGCTTTTTATCGTTGATATGCCAATCCTGAAGCTTTATTGAAACAGTAAATTACATTGTAAAGCTGAAGATGACATTGGTAAATTCCTCAAAGGTCTTGCATTGGCGCAGGACCTCAAGAATGGACGGATCGGAGAAAAGCAGGATTAACGCTTCGTAGAGTTCCTTAAACAAGTGCGAGTCTTTCTCATTGATCGCGATCAATAAAACGATATGCACGCGCTGTGCTCCCCATTGGATGCCGCCGGGAGAAATGGCGATGGCCAGTCCGGTTTTTTCACAGTCCATTTTCATCGAATGGGGAATTGCGATCTGTCCGAAAGCAGTGGAGGCTGCCTGCTCCCGCTTCAGCACTTCATCCAGAAAGTGAGAGGAAACAAAGTGTTCATTATGCAGCTTCCGGCATAAGATTTTCAGGATGTCATCGCGCCGGCTGTCCGCTTGTTTATCCAGATAAAATAAGGCAGGTGAGAAAAACTGCGGATAATATTCCGTCAGGATCTGCATTTTTTTGCGGTCCAGAACAGTCTGAATTTGACTGTAAATCTCTTTGAGATTCATCGCGCTGATCATCGGCGGAAGCAGGATCGTAAAGCCCCGGTTCGCGTGGACCGGCACGGTGGTAAACAGAAGCTCGTAGCTTTTATCCTTCAGATCCTCCTCAAACGAAACAACCGTCGGAATGATGATATCTGAATCAAAATGGATTAACAAACAGTTGTAAATCTGTTGCTGATTCTGCTGATAATCCGGGCAGAGCAGCGCGCATTTCAACTTTTTGATGTCCTTCTGCTGCCGTTCCAGATCCGCGCCGATGTGCATTGCCAGATAGGCCGTTTCATCGGGACTGATCTGAATGTTGAAATGTTCGTCGAGATAATCCGTAATGCAGATCGCGCAGTCGTAAAGCAGCGGACAGGAGGATTGAATCGTTTCCAATAATGGATTTTTCAGGCTGGTCTGCTGCTGAGAACGGTAGAACAGATTCTTGAAATGCAGAGATAATGGCACTAACAGAGTTTCTTTGTTCAGCTGCAGGTGATAACGGCGGTTGATTTCGTCGATAATCTCATGCGTCAGCGTGAAAATCTGCGGTCCGACGATTGTTTTCAGTGTTTCATCATCTTTGCGCTGCATAAAATTGATGTTTGCGGTGATCAGCTCGTTCATATTCTGCCGCTCCAGCGGATTAAATTGTACGCTGAAGTGGGTGGAAAAAGTAGCGATCAATTCCTCACAGATCGGATGGACTGTTTCCTGCCGGCCGTCGGCTTCGCTGAAGGCATTGCCGTTGAGGATCCGGTCAAGAATAACCGTGATATGTAAAAGCAGGTTGGTATACCCGAAGTCGTTGATATAACAATTATATTTCATGAAGATATCGTGCATCGTCGTCTGCAGATACGCGATATCAATTTCCGGGAAATGCGTTTTCAGCATCGCGGCGTCGACAAAGTGTCCAGCGGCCTCCTTATATAAGGTCTGCGTCAGAAAGCGGCGTTTGTTGCGCTCAGTGCCGATGAGAAAAATCGCATCGTTCTTGCATTTTAAAGACAAATCGTAAGCAGCATATTGTTGATTGACTTTGGAAATCAGCTGTTTCATCGAAGAATAGCTCAAATACAGCTCATCGCACAAATCGTAAAGATTCAGCGAGGACGCATGATCGACAAAAAACAGATGCGTGATGTAGGAAAACCGCTCCTCATAGGACTGCGCCGGTGTTTCTTCCGGAACCGGCAGCGGCATTTGTTTATTTAAGATGTACCCTTTCGCTGTCGCCTGGATTAAATTGGGCTGTTCCTGATTGATCCCCTTGATGTGATTCTTGATCGTCCGGCTGCTGACATGAAGCTGCTCCGCCAGACTGGTCGAGCTTATCGGCTCCGGCTGCTTCTGCAGCTGCTGGATGATTTTCTCTTTGATTGGATCCATTCGGTTTCCCTCCTTCCGATTGGATAAAATGAGAATTACGGTATTTTTGGATGGCTGTCGTGTATCGGTTTGCTTGCCCGGCAGGACCTGAATACCGGAGCTTTTATCCGGCAGCCGCCTGTTTTGAGAACAAATCTAAGTTGAACACGGACGCTTTGTTGATTTTATTATACGCATGAGTTCCCGCCGGGTTCAATCAATGAAATTCACCGCAGGCATGAAATTGTTGGAGTTTTCACACCAGCGGTGAAAAAAGCGAGTGGAAAGGAATCCCTTTATCGACAATAATGAGAGCGTAAGAACCGGTTCTCATACGAAAAGGAAGGGAAAATCAAGATGGATAAAATCAGAATTCTGCTGTGCTGCGGCGCGGGCATGTCGAGCGGATTCCTCGCTCAGCAAATGCGGATCGCCGCTAAGAAAATGAATGTCGTCGCCAAGATCGAAGCTAAAAATAAGAACAGCGTTCAGGATGATGTGAACGCGATCGACCTGCTTCTGTTAGGTCCGCATCTGGAATATGTGAAAGCGGAGATGACGCAGCTGTGCGAGCCGTATCATGTGCCGGTGATCGTCATTCCCAAAGAAATGTACGCCGGACTGGATGGCAAAGGGTTGATGGAATTAAGCATGGAAGCAATTAAGAAGAATAAGGGAGAATTCAATCATGGATAAGTTGATTCAATGGCTGGGCAGCGATTTTGCCCCGAAAGTCGCCAAGTTTATGGACAAAAAAATCATCAAGGCACTCTCCAGCGCACTGATGGCGAACGTTCCGATCCTGTTGCTGGGATCGTTAGTTTCCATTTACAATCTAATCGCCGGTTATCTGCCGTTCTTACCGGATTTATCGCCGGTATACACGTTCAGCTTCGGCATTATGTCGCTGACGCTGGTCTTCTTAGTCGGCTATCACGGCGCAAAGGAATATGGCTTCGGCGAATATGGCGTTTCAACAGGCTTGATCTCGTTGATGATGTTCATGATGATCATCCGTCCGTCAATCGAAAATTTCCAGTTCCAGGTGGCTTTCGGCCGCTTTGGCGGGACCGGTATGATTCCGGCGTTCTTCGCGGGGATCGTTACGATTGTGATCAGTAATCTTTACTTCAAGCTGCATTGGTTTGAGGATTCGGAAGCGATTCCTGATTTCTTAGTCCGCTGGCTGAACCAGGTCATCCCGGGCATTGTCGTACTCGTGCTGACCACGACCTTGATCTATGGCCTGAATCTGGATTTGTTCGCGCTGATCACGCAGCTGTTCAGTCCGCTGATTGCGATTGGACAGACGTTCCCGGGCTTCTTGTTATGCATCTTCATTCCGGCGTTCTTCTATTCCTTCGGCGTCAACAGCTGGTTTATGAATCCGATCACGACACCGATCGCGCTGGCCGGCATCACCGCCAATGCGGAAGCCTTTGCCAACGGGCTGGCGCCGGCCAATATCTATACTTCCAATATCACCTTCAGCGTTATCTTTATCGGCGGCATGGGTGTGAAGCTGGCGCTGAACGTCATGATGTGCCGTTCCAAAAGCAAGCGCCTGAAGCGCTTCGGCCAGGTAGCGCTGGTCCCATCACTGTTCAATATCAATGAGCCGCTGGTCTACGGTGCGCCAATCGCGCTGAATCCGATTCTGATGCTGCCGATGTGGATCAACTCGCTGGTTATCCCGACAATCGTCTGGTTCGTCTTAAAGGCCGGGCTGGTCACCATCCCGCACGCCGTCATGAATGTCAATCAGCTGCCGATGCCGATCTGTTCCTTCTTGGCGACACATGGGGATTTCCGGGTCATATTGCTGGAAGTCGTCCTGTTTGCGGTATCCTGGGTTATTTGGTATCCTTTCTTTAAAGCCCACGAAATGAAAGTGTTGAAGGAAGAGGAAGAAGCATGAACGAACAAAACACACAACCAGCCCTGGTCAGCGCCGCGATGGAAATCATCCTGCACGCCGGCGACGCCCGCAACGATGCCAAGCAGGCCCGCGAAGCAATGCGGGAAATGAATTTCACTGAAGCACACGTGCTGTTGGAAATGGCGAAAAAGGAAATTGCGGAAGCGCATCGGGCACAGACGGAAATCATCCAGAATGAAGCCCGCGGCATCCGCTATGAATACAGCATGTTATTTAATCACGCTCAGGATACGCTGATGACGATCAACAGCGAGATCGAGCTGACTGCCGATTTGATTCTGACTTTTGAAGTCGTCATGCGCAAGCTGACGGAAAAGGAGGGTTAACGATGGCGAAGTTTCCGGAAACCTTTCTGTGGGGCGGCGCCAGCGCGGCAGTCCAGATGGAGGGCGGCTGGCAGGAAGGCGGCAAAGGCGTTAATGTCGCTGATATCCAGATCTGCCGGGTGCACGACGCGCATGGCGGCAACGTCAATTATACACGGCAATCCTTGACGGAACGGGTGGCGGATGTTTTCTCCGATCACCCTGTTCATCATTATCCCAAGCATGAGGCGGTTGATTTCTATCATCGCTATCCGGAATACATTGAGCTGATGAAGCAGGCGGGTTTTAAGGCCTTCCGCATGAGCATCAGCTGGGCGCGCATTTTCCCTAATGGCGATGATGCACAGCCTAACGTGGCAGGCCTTGCCTTTTATCGTCAGGTTTTTGAAGCCTTGCATGAGGCCGGGATCACGCCGATTGTCACGCTGTCGCACTACGATATGCCGCTGGCGATCGTCCAGCATCATCAGGGCTGGTATGGCCGTGAGACGATCGAAATGTATGTGAATTATGCCCGGGCCTGTTTTGAACAGTTCCACGATTTAGTTCCGTACTGGATCGCTGTCAACCAGATCAACCTGATCTTCGGCGAATCATTCAGCTCGTTAGGCATGATCATGGACGAATACGAGGATTTCACGGCGGCGAAGTACCAGGCGGTTCATCACGAATTTGTGGCGAATGCGCTGTTAGTCCGGGCAGCGAAGGCGATTGATCCGCAGATCCAGATCGGCGTCATGCTTGCCGATCAGATGACTTATCCGCTCAACAGCGATCCGAAAGCTTGCGAGCAGGCGTTAGAGGCGAACCGGATGAAGGATTATTTCTATTCCGACGTGCAGCTGCGCGGGGAATATCCGGGATATGCCAAACGTTATTTTAAGGAACATCACATTACAATTCGGATGGAGCCGGGTGATGCGGAGCTGATCAAGGAAAACACGATGGATTTCCTGGCGGTGGCATATTATTATTCACACTGCGTCGATGCTTCCGGCAAGAAGGTGGCCAATCCGTTTACGAAAGCAACGCAATGGGGGTGGACGATTGATCCGACTGGACTGTATATCGCGATGAGCTCCTATTGGGATCGTTATCATGTACCGATGATGATCGCGGAAAACGGCATCGGCGTGGAAGAAACGCTGGACAGCGAAGGTCAGATTCATGACGATTACCGCATTGCCTATCATCGCGAGCATATCGCGCAGATGCGGAAACTGATAGAAGATGAAGTGGAATTGTTTGCTTATACGCTGTGGTCGCCGTTCGATATCGTCAGCGGCAACAGCTGCGAGATGGAAAAACGCTACGGCCTGATTTATGTCGATGTGGACAATAATGGTCAGGGTACGCGCAAGCTGGTGAAAAAAGACAGCTATGCCTGGTTTCAGCATGTCATCGAAACGGACGGTGCAGAGTTATGAAGTCCTGGAGCTATGGCTTATTAGCGGCAAGTCTGTGCCTGAGCTTAGCCGGCTGCGCTTCTTCGCCCGCGCAGGACTCAACTCCAACGTCCGATCCGGAGAAGCTCCCGGAAACAGTGAAAATGCCGACCAGCGAGAAGGTTGAGATCGATTCCGCCCGCGGCATCAAAATTCAGGCTGTTCTGGATTTGCCGGCGGACATGCCGGAAGCGGGTTATCCGTTAGTTGTTTTCGCTCATGGATTTCAGGGCAGCAAGGAAGAAAGCGGAGCGTTTACCGATGTCGCAAAAGGACTGGCTGAACAAGGTATCGCCAGTCTCCGGCTGGATTTCCCAGGCTGCGGTGAAAGTCAGGAAGACTTTATGGCCTACACGCTGGAAAATATGCACGACGACGTCGCCAGCGTTTTCGCGTATGCCCGTGCGAATTACAAGATTGACGAAGACCGCCTCGGGATGCTGGGGTACAGTATGGGCGGCCGCGTGACTTCGCTGTATTTAAGCGAGGAAAAGGTCGGAACGACCGTCTTATGGGCGCCGGCGGCGGCCGACGGGCTGAAGTCGCTGACAAGCATGGGGAATGAGGAAACGATTAGAAAACTGATCGAAGAATCCGCGGACAGCGGCGTTGCTACTATCCGGATCTGGAATCAGGAGGTTCCGGTCGCGCACGACTTCTTAGAACAGTCCGCGCAAGCCAAACCGATGGGCAATCTCAGCGCCTATACCGGCAGTTTGATGGTGGTCACCGGCGGGCAGGATAACACCGTAACCAAGACGATCACGGATCCGATCTTTGAAGCGGCGGTCAATACTAAAATCACAACCCATCTGGATGTGCCGCGCGGCACGCACTCGCTTGGGGCCGGGGAATTCGGCAACGATTCGGACGTCCAGAATGCCGTTGTTGAGGCAACTGTCCACTTCTTTGCGGATCAGATGAAATAATGGAGGATTCCTGCGAAAAATTGGAGCATCGCATCCAAGGATTAAAGCGAGAAATTCAGCTCTTTCATAAATCTCCCCGAATAAAAAGGCATGATCGTATGCCTTTTTGTTTACGCCAGGCGCAAACAAAACTGAAAACTGTTGAATCTGGCGAAGGGTTTCCATCAGCCGCGGACTTTTTGCAACAACGTTAATTGTGGAGTGAAAGCAAGACCAGCGAAAAGACAGAACATCATTTTCCCTTAAAGAAGGAAGGCGGCGGAGGAAAGAAATGAAGAAGCAGGAAAAAAACTCCCGAAACGAGTGATGCCCAAGAGAAAGCTTTGAAAATAAGAGGATTAAAGTTAGATGAAAAAGGAATTAAGAAATGAGAAAGAAGGATCCCAGCGTTCGATCTGTTCGTACAACCAGTCACTTTCCGGACTTGCTTTTTGCCGATAAGCGTCAGTGAATGAATGCAGGAAACGGAAAAAAATCTGAGTGTAGTGAACTGGCGCTTGTGAATCTGTGCGATGGCGCAGAATTTGTAAGAGAATGCCGCCGAACAGGATATCAGCTGCAGCGATCAGGTTTTCCACATCGGCCGACAGGAAATAACCTTCCTCTACACAGGGAAGCAGGATATTCTGATTCTTTCGTGCAAAGTCCGTTTCTCCAGTCTGTGCCAACAGTGGGGCGCTGAGCTGTTCGCGAATCTCTGGAAAGACCGCAAAATAGTCTGGAATTCGCTGGTAAATCAGCGCTTTTTCTTCCAGTTGGAAAAAATATAGAAACAGCTGGGGATGCTGGAAAGATTCACGGCATTGGGCGAGCCATTGGCCCAGGTAGTGATTGAGCGAGCCGTTCAGCTGTTCCTGTAACTTCGAAGCGTCGATCCAGATCAGGCTCATTCGGTCGATCAGCGTGAAGGCGATCAGCTGGTTCATATTTTGAAAATAGTTGTAAAGCGTCGCGCTGTTGTAGCCGGCGGCGGCAGCGACCTGGCGCAGCGTGATCGCATCGACCGGCATGTCATCCGACAGTGAGACGACCGCGTCGATAAAGTAGCGGGTCATCCGGGATTTCTTTAATAGAGCGTTATGTTCATTCATAGACATGTCCTCTTTGCCTGTCATTATAGCATAATTCTCAAAGATCAAAATAAAATAACTCATTGATTGTAAAAATAATCGTTTGATTGTTGAAAAATGAACAAACCCTGATACAATGGAAGAGACGAGGAGGAAATAGAAATGAAGAAGGAAATATCACGTCGAAATTTTATTAAAGGAACCGCTGCGTTGACGGCTGGGGCTGCGCTGATGGGACTGGCCGGCTGCGCTGAGGAAAACACGCCGGCACCGCAGGAAGCGCCGAAATCCAAACATGTAAAGGTTGCGGTTTTTTCGCCGACAGAAGGAACAAAGAATGCCGCGGCGATGTTAGCGGCGAAGTTCTCTGATGATGTAGAGTTTGCGGATTTGACCAACGCGGCATCCCGGACAGAAGAAGTGACGTTTGCGGCTGAGGATCTGGCGATCGTCGCTGCGCCGTCGTATGGCGGACAGATTCCGATGATCGAAGGTTTGTTTACAAACTTAAAGGGCGATAACACCCCGTGCGTCGTCGTCTGCGCCTTTGGAAACCGCGCAGCGGAGAACGTCTATGCCAACATTGCGAGTATTGTTTCCAAGCAGGGTTTTGTCGTCGTTGGCGCAATCGGTTTGGTAACGCCGCATGTCTTTGCCAGCGTTGCCAAAGCGGGACACAGCCGTCCAAATGTTGAAGACAATCAGATCATGGCTGAATTCGCGGGCAAGGTTATGGATAAACTGAACAGCGGAACTGTTGAAGCGATCACGATTGAAGGAACGCCGGAAGTTGATTTCGCGAAGGAAATCTCAGCAGCACCGAAAGAATTCAAAGCGGAAAATTGTATCCAGTGCGGAGCCTGCGCGGCGAATTGTTCGACCGGAGCCATTGATCCGCAGACATTGGAAATTGATGAGACCAAGTGTATCAACTGCATGCGCTGTTCGTTTGTCTGCGAGTATAACGCGCGCTCGTATGATACCGCAGTAAAACGTGACTTTATCGAAGGCAAGCTGTCGACGAAGAAGCCTGTTGAATATTTCATCTAAGTTACGGGTCTTTGGTTATCCCAAATCATCAATCAGGAAAGAAGGCAACCGCAGCGAAATCCGCTGCGGTTTTTCAATGGCCGCAATGAAAGAACTTGATGGAGAGGCAGGCTTCCACAGCGGCAACAGGAAGAATTTTGCGATACTGAAATTTTGCTTATAAGATATGGAGTTAACGATTCGGTGTTGGTAGGCCGCGGCACAGATGAGGACTTGTTTTTTTGGATAATAAGGGAAAAAGATTTTCACCTCTTTTGTTTTGCGAGCGACAACTCAGCGAAAATAAATAAAAAGTTCTTGAAATAACTCAGGAATGGAATATACTATAAGCGTAGGGACGCTTGAGAAAGCGATACCCGTCAGACACTATCTCTTATTTGAGAAGTGGTGGACAGATAAGTGCCGGTTATCTTTGTGGGATGCGGCACTTTTTCTTCTGAGTTCTATAATTTTTAAGATGCAGTCCAAGCTGGTTGTCAAAAGCTGGGCAACCGCCAGAATGTCCCTTATCGTTAAAGAAGACAAAAGTTCCATGAAAAAATTCATAGAAAGCCCCTCCTTTCCAGAGCTGCAAAAAACAAGCTCGAAAAACAAATGAATCAAAAGAAAGATCCATCCAGGACGGGCAGCCGCTTTATCAAAGACCCTACATCTTTAATATTGCGTAAAATTCAAAAAAGCCTTCTGAGAAAATGGGAAAAGTAAAATTACTTTTGAGGTTTAGTAAAACTCTAAAGGGCGGATCTTTATTTAAAAGTGTCTGAAAGTTTTTTATCATAGCGGGGGGATGATCTGGAAAATGATACGAAATAAGCTTGGTAATTCCGAATTTCTCCTTTTGCAAAGGAAATTTTTTTATTTTCGGGCAGTCAATATCTGAATACTTTTTTATGTCCAATGTTTCTTTACTATTCTTGACAGAAAGCAGTTATAATGAAATCAGAATCCACGACCTGTCAATCTGCGTCTGGTTTGCCTATTCTAATGTGGACGCCAGTTTTGTGAAATCAAAGAACGTTGATAAGAGGAATGAATATGAAAGGTAAGACAGTTTTGTTAATCATTTTAATTTCTGTTATTGCGCTGATGACTGCGTCTGGTTTGGTCATGGCTTTTTACATTTCTGAACGTGAATTTCAAGGCGAGAAAATCTTGTCTGTCGTTCGTTTTACCAGCGCCGATGAAAAGACAGAGGCGGCAGGTGACCTAAAACTGGTGAGCACTCCTGATTTTATCCTGATCGAGTTCGACGGTCAGGCCTGCCAGATTAAAAAAACGGAAGGTCTGGTGAGCGCCTTGGAAGGCGGACCTTATTTATGCGAGAATGAAACTCCATGGGAAATTTATTTTGGAAAGCACTACGATGCGATTGGAATAAATAAGATTGCAAATTTGACAAGGATAGAAGATTGGCGAAGTTATCAACACACTGACGTCTTTTTCCTAGCCTTTTCCGGGAAGGCAGAAACTGCCGCAAGGATGAAAAAACAGGATTGCGTTCGGCAGTTTAAAAAGCTGACGCCGGTATTCGATATGCAGCTGGATTGACCCTGAAAATGGATTGCGAAAAGGGGAGAAAATCATGGGAAAAAGAATCATTCTGTTTTGTGCGAGCTTGTTTTGGCTCTGTTCCTGTGCGCCGTCGACGGCCAATGTGCCGCCAGAGGAAACTGCCGCATCAGAAGAAGCAAGATACATCGTGGAACTCATTGGCGGCCGGGAAGAATTTTATACCCAGGGGAAAATTGCGGTTATTCTTGATCCGCAAGTTCGCTATCCAAAGTATGAAATCATCGAAAATTACGTTGAAATCAAACAGGGGAATCAATGGAAGCGATGGAAAGAACCGCTGTTTCCGACAGATGGGTCGTCAATTCCCGAGGAAGAAATTCAAACGGTAAGCGTGCTGATCTACGCTTTGGATTCGCTCCATTTTGATCAGGATCAAGTCTTCCGTATTGCTCTTACGCTACGGGATAAGGAGGGGGATGTGACGGTGACAACCGTGCCGGCGACGGTGATTGCGGGTTCGCCGACTCAGGAAGAATTAGATCGGACAGAGTATTTAACGCTTTATCCGTATTCAGAATACGCAGACGGAAATATTTTTACGCAAAGCCGTGCGGTAGATCCCGACAGTGCGCCGGTTCTTGTCGATATTGAAGCCTGTAAGGTAATCAGTCGTTTTTCAGGGATGTTAATAAGGAAAGTAGCCTGCGAAGTGGTTGACCGCAGCGCCTGTCCAGTTGCAGATTACCATGATTTTCTGCCGCAAACGGATCAACCGCTGATCGCCAAAAAGACCGTCGGCGGTTATCTTGACGGTCCTTTATATGAAACGGAAATGGTCAGCGGCGAAGTTCTGCGCGATCTGATCGAGGAATTGCTGGTCAATGCCAATTCGGAAGTGATCCCGATTCCAATATGTTTCAACTCAGGTCAGGGATTTGCCGAGGACTTGGACAGCGAGTCTTACGGTTATGTTTTCATTACGGAAGATTGGCAGCGAAGCTACTTTTTTTCACAGTCTGTCCAGAATTCAGGCATTGATTTCGAGATCATCGAGAATGGAAAAGCTTTGGCGCATGTCTTTATTCCGACTTCGTTCCGCCTGAATCCATAAACAAAAGAATCCGGCGAACCGAAGTTTACCGGATTTAAAATCTGAATTAGAGTTCCGCCAGTTCGCGGCCTAACAGATAGGACAGCGTGCAGCAGACGGCGCCCAGGTTCTGTCCCGGCATGACGAAGTTGTAGGAGTTGGCATAGAAATCGCCTACCATGATGCCGGTGTTATACAAACCTTCAATCGGCTGATCGTCGGCGTCGCAGACCTGCAGATGATCGTTAGTGCGCAGACCGCCGCAGACTGTTAAGAAGGTTGCACCTGTCACCTTGGAGCCGTAGAACGGAGCCGTTTCGATCGGATAGAGCACTTCCGGGTTCACATGGAATTCGTCATCCTTGCCCGCTTTGACAAATTCATTGTAGCGCTTAATGCTGGCAAGCGCATTCGCTTTCACTTCATCGCTGTAACCTTCGTACATCTTATCGACCAGTTCTTCCAGGGTATCGGCTTTGAAATAATTGGAGTTGCTGTTCCACATTTCAATATATTCTTCCGGGGAATAAGCTTTGATGCCGTTTTCCTCGTCGACGCAATGGCCGAACGGTTCCCACTGATCCTGGGTATAGGCATAATTGACATCCCAGACGCCGAAAGCGGTGCGCTGCGGCAGCTGGAGTACCGACATCGCGCCGTAAGCGAAGTTGGTGACTTCGTTCTGGAATCGCTGACCGCGGATATCCAGATTCAAGCCCCAGAAATTCGAGATAACCGCATGGGAAGGACCCGGCACGCCGCCGTTGATCATCGGAGCACAAGGGTAGGTTTTCTGCCAGGCAGCGCCGACCCACAGCCCCATTTTCTGACCATCGCCCGGCATTAATCCGTTATAGACCAGACCGGCGTCATAGTCGATCTCATCCGATAAAGTATCTTTAAAGATTTCGTAAGCCCATGGCGAATACTTGGCCATCATATCTTTGTTTCGGGAGAAGTCGCCGGTAGCCAGCACGATCGCCTTGCGGCCGACATATTTAACATAGCTTCCGTCTTCCTTCTGCGCGACGACGGCGGAAACGCGTCCGGTGTTGTTATTTTCCCGGATCAGATATTTTGCGACGGTCTTATAATGAATTTCTCCACCCATGTCCGCAATGTGGCTGGCATAGGCCTGAGCCTGCAGCGGCGCGCCGAACAGAGCGCCGAACGGCTGTTCCTCATTCCAGAAATTGTGCGAAGCGCTGGGTACGGTCAAGACTCCATCCGGATCATAATAGCCGGGTTCCAGGCAGACGTGCAATCCCTTCGCTTCCATTTTGTCGATCATCCAGTCGACGGATTCCGCGCTGTTGTTGATCCACCGTTCCCATTTCTTTTTATCCATGAAATAAGTGCCGGAGGTTTGTTCCGTTTTTACGATTTCCCGGGCAATTTCCGGCGAATAATCAATACCTTTGGCCTTCTGATACTTGGAACCCACCGCATGATTGGAACCACCGCGGGAATACGGCTGGGAGCCGGCGGAGAACATCAGGACATCGGCGCCCTGTTCCATTGCCGAGCACATCGTGCATAAGCCAGCCATACCGGAACCGATGACGATGATGTCATGCTCGATCGTTTCTTTGATTTCAGAATCCGGGATTGGATCCGGCGCAATTTCAAACGACCATTTTTTCTGCGCCATCGTATCGGCAGTTAAGACGTCGTTGTTGGCCGGCGCTGATGAAGCCTCCGGGGTTTTCGCATCGTTGTCTGAAGCACAGCCGCCCAGCATACCGGCAGCCGCCAAGCCGACAGCCCCCGCTGCCGCACCTTTGATGAAGTCCCGCCGGGAGATTCCCTGCGCGAGTTTGTCAGTGTTTTTCATTTCCTTCCTCCTTGAGTTTTCGAGCCGAACTGTGCTTTTATAAGATTGACAAGAAATGCACAATGCTCTTTAATTGATATTGTAGGCGGTTTCGGATTAGGAAAAAAGCATTCTTTTTTTGCGGCTGCGCAAGGGAAACTTGCTTTGTGCAAAAAAAGTCAAATCAATTATAAGGAGAAGACAGGGGGAATTCAGATGGATATTCAGCATCTGCGTTATTTTCTGACCGTCAGCCGGACCTTGAATTATACCAAGGCGGCAGAGGAATTATATATCAGCCGGCAGGCGGTTGCGCAGGCGGTGCGGCAGTTGGAAACGGAGCTGCAGTCGTCGCTTCTGATCAATCGGAAGAATACGCTGGCCTTGACGCCGTTAGGACAGGTTTTTCAGAAGGAGGCGGCGAAAATTGTCCGTTCGTTTAGTCAGTTTGAAGCAGCGATGATGAAGCAAGCTGAAGATAAGAAAAACGAACTCAAAATCGTCATGGGCGCCGGCATTGTTCTGAATTTATCAGCTGAGATTTTCGCCCGTTTTTCCACCGCTCATTCTTCCATTTTATTATCGACGAAGGAAGAAGATAATGAAGCGATACTGCATCATGTGACGGAAGGCGAAGCGGATCTGGGCTTGATCGGAACCACGCCGGCCTACATTCAGGGGTTCCGTTACTGTCTGATCAAAAAGAGTGATCTGCATGTGTGCATGCACGTCGATCATCCGCTGGCGAAAAAAACATCGCTGACATTTCAGGATTTAAAGGATGTGCCGATGGTCGGCTTTGGAGAGAAGTATGACCTGCATCGCTATTATGTGCAGAAGTGTCACGAAAATGGTTTTTTACCAACCTTTTCTATTATCACTGCGGATGTGAATATCTCACGCAACCTCGTGCTGGAGAACCGGTCGGTCAGCTTTGCGTTTCCAGACTACCGCAAAGACACACACCCTTCCCCATCCAAGGTCAAGGTGCTGCCGCTGAATCTTGGCGAAACGGATGATTGGGGAATTTACGCTATCACGCGGAAGACCCAGGAAATCACGCTGGCCCAGCAGCTATTTATGGAATTCATGCAAAGTCAGGCACAGACTGACAATTCGGCCATCGCGGCCTGAGTTCGCTGACAATTTCACGCTGTCTCGTTTTTATTGAAACATCGGTCAGTTGGCAATGGAAGAAGCGGGAATCCTGCGTTAATCGAGGGAAGGGAAACGATAAAATTGAAAAATCATGAAATATGAAATCGCTATTGACAATCTGCAATCGCTTTCATTATAATACAGTCAGGAACAAAAATAGAAATCGGACTTGTTACTTGATCTTAAGATTAAGGCAAATTCCAATGGGCTGTTGAGAGGACAACCCAATTTGGAGTTTGCCTTTTTTTGTTCTTCTCTGGGAAGGAGGCAAGAGGAAAAGATGACGCAGGACAGGACTCGTTTGGACTTATGCTGAAAGACACACTGCGGGTCAAACGAATCATAAACAACAACATTGTCATCGCCGAGGACTTCAAAGGCCACGAAGTCGTCGCGATTGGCAAAGGGCTGGGATTCCGCAAACAAAAGTATGACGGTATTAACAGCCGCGAAGTAATGAAGACGTATGTGCTGGTTGATGGATCTGCCCGTCCGCAGCTGCTTTCTTTGTTTGAACAGGTACCCTTTGAGATCATCGAGCTGACGCAGAGAATTATTGACATCGCGCAGGAAGATCTCAAAATGACGTTTAATGTGAATCTGGTCGTAGCCTTGGCGGACCATATTCAATTCAGCGTCAATCAGTACAAAGCCGGCTTTGATATGCCGGCGCTGGTCAACGAGGAAGTGAAGCGGTTTTATAAAGATGAATATGAGGTGGGTAAAAAAGCGGTTCGCCTGATCAACGAAACGCTGCATATCCAGCTGAAACGGGAAGAATCCACGTCGATTGCCTTCCATCTAATTACCGCCGCGGAAAAAAGACCGAACCATGATGCGCTGCGGATTATGCAGGGTGTCAGCGAAATCATCAAGCTTGTGGAGCAAACATTGGATCTGACACTGGATGAAGATTCCATGGCGGTTTCCCGCTTCATTATCCATCTGAAATTCTTTATGCGAAGCATCCTTTTTGAACAAGTCCGGCGCAGCGAAGGATCGCTGGGATCCATGTTATCCCAGTTTTCTACCGGCTATGAGCAGGCTAGCCGCTGTGTCGATCTGATTTCCAACTATGTTCTGGAACACTATGATTACTCGCTAACCGATGAAGACCGGTTATATCTGATGATTCATGTCGTCCGGCTGTGGGATCAGCCGGGCGGAAGTCATAAAGCGTAATAGCGAAGGGAGAAACTTATGGCTAAAATTGATTATTCTGCATTAGCCGCGGCGATTATGGAAAACGTCGGCGGTTCCGGCAACGTTCATACAGTATCACATTGCGTTACACGGCTGCGGTTTGTACTCAAGGACCGCTCAATGGCGAAGGATGCTGAAATCAAACAGCTGACCGGCGTCTTGGGCGTGGTTTATGGCTCGGGTCAGTATCAGGTAATTCTGGGGGAAAATCTGTTTCCGGTGTTTGACGAAATCGTTAAGAATTACGAAGTCGAAACCGGCGATGTCGTAGCGGAAAACCATACGGAAGATCTGGCGCTGAATGGAAAAAAGAAAACAATAAAAGATTATTTCATGAAGGCGATTCAGTTCATGTCCGCGTCCTTGACACCGTTTATTACCGTCTTATTCGGAGCGGGCATGCTGCGGGTCATTCTGTCATTGGCTTCCTATTTTTATCCGGCAATAACGTCCAGCACAACGTATATGTTGTTTAACTTCATGTCGCAGGCGCCATTCTATTTCATGCCGATTCTGGTTGCTTACGGCGCCTCCCGCGTCCTGAAATCCAATCCGGCGTTTGCGATCACCGTGGCGGCCGCATTGCTTTATCCTGATTTTGCGGTGATGGTCGCAGCGGGGGATCCGGTCACGATGCTGGGTCTGCCGGTGAAGCTGGTCAGCTATTCCAGTTCGCTGCTGCCGGCGATTTTCTCAGCGATTCTGTTAGCGTATCTGGAGAAATTCTTCTATCGTGTGATTCCCGGGATGCTGCGGTCCGTCTTTGCCCCGCTGTGCGTATTCCTGGTCGGCTATCCGGTGACGATTTTAATTCTGGGACCGGCCGGCGTTGTCGTGGGCACCTGGATTGTGACCGGCATTGTCTGGCTGCAGGCCCATGTCGGAGGCTTTGCGCCGGGCATCATTGCGGCGATTCATCCATTCTTAGTCATGATGGGCGTCAACATGCTGATGGTCGCGCCGATGACCGAATTATTCACGTCGGTCGGCTACGATAATGTTTTCCGTCCAGGCTGGATTCTGCACAACATCGCAGAAGGCGGTTCCTGTCTGGCAGTCATGCTGAAAACGAAAGATAAAGATTTGAAATCCAGCGCGCTGTCCGCGGCGATCGGCGCGATTATTTCCGGAGTTTCCGAGCCTGCGCTCTATGGCATCAATCTGCGTTTAAGAACACCGATCTTCGGCGTCGTGGCCGGCGGTCTGGTCGGCGGGGCAGTTGCCGGATTTATGGGGGCGAAAGCTTTTTCCATGGGGTATTCCAGTATTCTGGGCGTTGTCATTTTCGAGAATACGATCACGGCGATTGTAGCGGGTGTGATCGCGGCGTTCTTCGTTTCTTTCCTGGCCACCTTTGTGCTGTATAACGGGAAAACGGTGAACGACTGACGCCGATGCTGAATCTTTTCAAAAGACAAGCTTCAAGCTGTCCGCAAACCGAGATCACCGCGGTCATCAGCGGCCGCTTACTCCCGCTGAGCGAGGTTCGGGATGAAGTGTTTGCGCAGAAAATGCTGGGCGATGGAGCGGCGGTCCAGCCGGAAGGTGAAATTGTCGCTGCCCCCTGTGACGGGAAAATCACGATGCTGTATCCGACCCTGCATGCGTTCGGCTTAGTTAATCCTGATGGGTTGGAAATTCTCGTGCACATCGGAATTGATACGGTGAGCTTACAGGGAAAGGGCTTTAAAGCTTATGTTCAGGAAGGGGATTCAGTAAAGCGCGGCGATAAAATGATCCGCTTCGATTCCTATCTCATGAATCAGAAAGGCATGGACATGACAACGATGACGTTGTTTCCCAACGCCGATGCTTTTCAGCTCGATATACAGCGCAGCGGTTTTGTCAAAAAAGGGCAAAGTCGGATTGCGACCTATCAAATAAAGGAAGGAAAGGACAAATAAGATGAAAAATACAAAAGAGATTCAAGCGCCAAAGGGTTTCCCCAAGGGATTCCTGTGGGGCGGAGCCACGGCGGCCAATCAATATGAGGGAGCTTATTTGGCGGATGGCAAACTGCCTTCCGTCGCAGACGTCCAGCCGCACGGCATCTTCGGCGGACCACAGGAGGATCAGCCATTCTACCCCACGCATGAGGCCATTGATTTCTACCATCATTATAAAGAGGATATCGCGCTGTTTGCGGAAATGGGCTGGAACGTCTACCGCACTTCGATTGCCTGGACGCGGATTTATCCAACCGGCGAGGAAGAAACGCCCAATGAAGCCGGCCTGCAATTTTATGACGCGATGTTTGATGAGCTGATCGCCAAGGGCATGAAGATCATGATCACGATTTCCCATTATGAAATGCCGCTGGCGCTGGTGAAAAAATATGGCGGATGGGATAACCGGAAGTGGATCGGATTCTATATGAAATTCGTCAGGACAATCGTCGATCGCTACCGCGGCAAGGTCAGCTACTGGCTGACGTTCAATGAGATCGGGAATAATGTCAATTATCCGATGATGTGGATGACCGCCGGTATCCGCGCCGACAGTGAAAATCTCGAGCAGAAATGTTTCCAGGCTTCCCATCATCAGTTTGTCGCGTCATCGCTGGCGACAAAATATATTCATGAAACCGACCCGGCCGCTCAAGTTGGCTCTGTCATCGAATATAAGACGATGTATCCGATCACCTGTGATCCGAAGGATTCCGTCGTGGTTTCCAAATGCAAGCAGAAATCGTATTTCTATCCTGATGTGCAGGTGCGTGGGGAATATCCATCCTATATCTGGCAGTATTTAGAAGAACATCACATCGAGATCGAATATGAAGAAGATGATATGCGGATCATTAAAGAAAATCCTGTCGATTTCTTATCGTTTACCTATTACCGGTCCCGGATCGCGGGTAAGGATTATATTGAATCCGTGCAGAAGGACACTAATAAATCGGACGCGCTCGTCGAAGGGGATCAGCAGCAGATCGGCCGTCAGGATATTGTTTCGACCGGGCAGACCAATCCATATCTGAAGCTGACGCCTTCCGGCTGGTCGATTGATCCGGATGGTTTATACCTGGCGTTAACCGATTTGTATGACCGGTATCAGGTTCCGATTTTCATCGCAGAGAATGGCCTGGGGCTGAAGGAAGAACTGGTTGAGGGAACGGTTGAGGATGATTACCGGATTGAGTTTTTAACCGATCACTTCAATGCGATGAAAGAAGCGATCCGCAACGGCGTTGAATTGTTCGGTTATACTTATTGGGGACCGATTGATCTGGTTTCCAACGGTACAGGCCAGATGTCCAAGCGTTATGGATTTATCTATGTTGACCGCAACGACGCCGGTCAGGGCACCAACCGGCGGTATAAGAAAAAGAGCTTTGACTGGTATAAAAAAGTGATCGCAAGCAACGGTGAAGATTTAAGCAATGATTAAATGCATCATCACTGATATTGATCAAACGTTAACTGACGCCGAAATGAAGCTGACGTCGCGGACCCTGGAAGTGGCAGGCAAAGCAAGGGCGCAGGGAATTCAAATTGTACTTTGTTCCGGCCGGCCATTTCCGGGGATGCGGGATTATCTTGAAGCTTTGGGATTGAACCAAAGAGCGTACTGCAGCGTTGGTTTCAACGGCGGCGTACTGTATGAAAATGGTACGGGCACGGTATTGCGGGCAGCCTTTTTTGAGCCGGAAACACTGCGGGAAATTGTTGCCGAGCTGCGCAGGGTGAACGTGAATTTTCACCTGGAATCTCCGTCTTCGATTGTGACGGGATTGAATCCGGTGAAACATTACACGGTGCGGGACAGCTTTATTACGAATATGCCGCTGGAAGTCGCGAAGTTTGAAGCTTTGTTGAAACGGTCAGATATCTGCAAAATCATGATCGCTGACAAGCCGGAAACGTTGGATTCGCTTGTTCTTCCTGAAAGATTGAAAACAAAGGCGAAGTTTGTCCGGAGCCGGCCGTATTATCTGGAAGTTGTCCCGCTGAATGTGCATAAAGGTCTGGGCGTTGAAGCCGTGGCTGCGCGATACCAGCTGAAGAAAGCAGAAATTCTGGGGGTCGGCGACGGCCTGAATGATCTGGAATTGCTGGAAGCCAGCGGAATGAAAGTGGCTATGGAAAACGGTGCGGATGCGTTGAAGCAGATTGCCGATGTCATCGCGCCTCCGCATGATCAGGACGGCTTTGCACGATTGTTGGAAGCGCTGCTGCGGGGTGATGATTGGATTCTAAGTAAATTAAATAATTAAGATTGTGTTTAAACGGAAGAATTTGGATTTACATCGAATTTCTTCCTTTAGAGGACTATCTTTGTGCAGTGAAACGCGCTTTCTTGCTATAATAGATTCAGAAGAACAGATTTCATGGAGAGTTATGTTTGTAAATGCAACATTTTATGATGAAAATTTTACAATCAAAAAGAAAATGTTTGTCATTGCCTTCGTTTTGCGGTATAACTACATTATGAAATCTGAGGGAGGGGCGAATTTATGGCAAAAGGATTAGTCGTTATTTTGAGCGGTGTCAGCAGTATCGGCAAAGATCAGGTGCGTCAGAAGCTGCTGGATGATCCGGAATTGGGCTTGATGGATATCATTTCTCTGACCACACGGCCAAAGAAGGAAACGGAGAAAGATGGCTGGGATTATTACTTTGTTAATCATAAGGACTTTGCGAATGCCGTGCGGGATCATAGGATGCTGGAATATACTGAATTCAACGGATATTACTATGGAACTCCGGCGGAGCACGTAGAGTTTTTGACGGCGATGGGGAAGAATGTTCTGATTTCCATTGAGGCGCAGGGCGTAGGCCAGATCCGCATTAAACATCCGGACAACAAAGCTTTTTTCCTGGTTCCGCCAAGTCTGGACGAATTGGAGAAGCAGATCCGTCAGCGGTATCATGCGGACGAATCGGGCATCAATCTGCGAATGAATAAAGCGAAGACCGAACTGGAACTGGCGAATATCTTCGGCATCTGCGTGCCGCTGACTTCTGATGAGGAAGCCTTCAACGTCATCAAGACGGAACTGCTGGAAGAATTGAAAAATCGCGAATAGGAGAAGGAAAGCCGGCGTATCGCCGGTTTTTTGTTGGGAAAAAGAGGAACAGAATTCGATTTGTTCTATAACCTTATCCGGGGTTTCTTTTGTTGATAAAAAGCTGCTTTTCTGACAAAGCGGAAAAATAAAGTAAAAAATTGAAGTAAGATCCATACGAATTGATAACGAAACATCGCGGACTCTTACGGTGAACTTAAGGTTTTCTGACATTCCGGATATTCATCATAAAATATGTTATTCTAACGTCAGAAAGGCAGGCGGCGATGATGAAAAGAAAAACAGTTATGGTGATTTCAGGATTGATTTGTTTCATCTATGCCTGTCTGACAATGGTTACGGTTTCCCTGCAATTCGGCAACGCCTTTTTTCTGACGTTAGCAGTGGTGCTGATCGGCGAGGGCTTAATCCATGAAAAGCTGGGGAAACAGGGAAAGCGATGGATGAACGGTATCTGGATGATCAGCGGCATACTGGCTTTGATTTTGATCGGCTTAATGGTAAATGCGGCCAACATGCATGTCGCTGCTCTTAAAGATCAGGGGTCCACAGTGATCGTGTTGGGGGCGAAGATCAATGGGGATCAGCCGAGCTTAATTCTGAAACGGCGGCTTCAGGCTGCGCTGGATTATGCCAATGAAAATCCGGATTGCATGATCATTGTGACCGGAGGTCAGGGCAAGGGGGAGGATTATGCGGAAAGCACAGTGATGAAGAACTGGCTTGTGGAAAACGGGCTGGAGATGAATCGAATTTTGGAAGAAAACCAAGCCCGCAACACGGGTGAAAATCTGAAATATTCTTTAAAGCTGCTGCGTCAAAACAACCTGAGCGAAAATGTTGTGATCGTCACGGACAGTTTCCATCAGCTGCGTGCTTCGATTCTGGCAAAACAGTTGGGAATCGAACAAATCAGCGCTGTAAATTCGCAAACTCCGGTATCGTTGATTCCGATGTATACCGTGCGGGAATGGTTTGGATTAGTGAAAGCACTGGCGCTGCAGAAATAAAATAAACAGGATTTCTTAGTCGAAACTGAGAAATCTTTTTTATCTATTAGGAAAGTGCACGTAAAGGAGTAAGGAAAATAAAAACTCTTCAAAGTTATGTTGCGCTAAAGAATTTTAAAGTGATGGGATTCATTTTTAAGGTACACACTGAAAAGAAAGAGAAGTAGGAATACTCTGTTTTAGAAACTTTCTTTAGGACATCCCCAGGAAGCATCAGAGAATCACAACGGATACAATAAGCAGAAAAACATAGAATACCGTTTACGGTAACCAAGTCGCAAACTTCTTCCGCGATGTCGATTTCCATCGGATCAAAGAAGTCGCACTGAGTACACTTGAAGGGGATCAATTCCGTTGTGCCAGTCAACAAATTTCCACGTTTCATTGATTTTCATCTCCAATCCAGACGGGCAGAGGAATTCTACAAATTCCATAACATGACTGCAGGGACAGAGTAAAGAATCAATATCCCGGTGGACTCTTTACGGAATTCATGATAGGAGGTTAGTTTCTTGTGAATCTGCTTCCGAGGTTTACTTTACATCTTTCGAATACAGGCGCTGAGTTTTTTCTTTCGTGAAGTATAAGCGCCTAAATAGCGAACCATTTTGAAGTTCTCATCGGGAATATGGATCATCAATTTCTTCATGAAATCTACGATGGAGTCAAAGATATCGACCTGTTCTTTCGTTTGATGATCAATATAATGCCATCAAACGAAATTAAGATCATAATCATAGTTTTCAATCCGACTTTGAGCAATGACAGGTCGGCCTACATAATGGATAATGTAGTCAACCCCCTCTTGATTGGTTTTTCAGAGTGTTCGTAGAACACTTTTTCTCAATGATTTAATGACTTTCTGATTGAGCGATTAACCGATATAAGGTGTTGAATATTTTATGTCCGGCAGGTTTGGGATTTCATGCAAGATATGATAAAAATACCTAAATTCATTTTACGATCAACCTAAACAAGCTATGAATCCTTCTTGTCTTCGACAAAAAGGATGTAAAGTATTTCCGCTTTGAGCGGAATCTGGGAATGATTTTTTTGACAACTCGGATGCTAGAATAGGCGCAGAAAGGAGAATTTCAATGAATATTCTGAACTGCCGTGTTGACGACCGCTTAGTGCATGGCTGCGTCGCGACAATGTGGGTCCCGAAACTCCATGTGGAGCGCGTTCTGTGCATTGACGACGAAAGCGCAAACAATCCGATGCTGAAAAATGCGTTGCGCATGGCCACACCCAATGGCGTATTCCTGTCCGTATTAACTCACGAAAAAGCCGTTGAAAATCTCAAAGCTGACCGCTATCAAAATCAAGCCGTCATGATCGTCGCCAAAAGTCCCAAAACCTTCTTAACCCTGGTGGAAAACGGGATACCCGTTCCATCGCTGACGCTGGGAAATCTCGGCAACATCGACAAGACCGCAGATTCGGTCGTGATCAGCCGCTACATCACCGTGAATGATGAGGAAGCCGCCGCCCTGGAACAGCTGCATGAAAAAGGGGTCAGGCTGGAAGCCAAGCTGCAGCCGGCGGACGACGCGATTGCTGATTTCTATCAGGTGATGAAAGATAAACGTAAATCATGAGGAGAGGAGAGAGAAAGAATGTTTAATCCGATACAGATCATACTGCTGATTCTTGCCTGCCATATCATCGGAACGCTGGGGCAGAATGTCCAGTTAGTCGCAAAATTCGGCGGCCAGCAGGTATTCCGCGGCCTGATCGCCGGCTTCATTATGGGAGATGTCAAAACCGGGCTGCTGATCGGCGGTACCTTCCAGCTGATGTCCATGGGCTTGGCGGCCTATGGCGGCGCGTCGATTCCTAATTTCAACATTGCCCTGTGGATCTCTGTTCCCTTTGCGATCGCTTCCGGCACCGATGCTCCGCTGGAGCTGGCGATGGCGGTCGGCGTTCCGGTCGCCACGCTGGGCATTCAGCTGGACGTCATTGCCAAAACAGTTAATTCCTATTGGTATCACCGTGCTGAAAAACATGTCGAGAAACGCGAATACAAGAAATTATACCGCGATATTCTCATTGGCGAATACGGCTTCGGCCGCGCCGCTTTAGGCCAGACGCTGCCGGTCATCATCTTCTTACTGTTCGGTGAGCCGATTGTTCAGCTGATTATCAATTATATGCCGGTCTGGCTGACCAGCGCATTGGGCACGGTTTCCGGCGTACTTCCGGCGCTGGGCATGGCCTTACTGATGCTGTACATGCCGGTGAAGGAAAACTTCCATTATCTGCTTCTCGGCTTTGTGCTGTATGTCTTTTTCGGCCAGTCGATCCTGGCGATTACTCTGGTCGGCGCGGTCATTGCAATCGTCCTGTTTAAACGCATGGAAAAAGAGTCCAAAGCGGCAGCCAACGCTTATCTGAACGTGGATGCAGGAGGTATCGGAGATGAGTGAAAAGAATGAAAAGCTGACTAAAAAAGAACTGCGGAAATTCTCGCTGCGCTATGCCATTACTGCCCAGGCCAGTCAGAGCTACGAAGCGATGCAGGGAATTGCCTGCGTCTATTCGATGGGGCCATTCTTTGAAAAATGGTTCGCTGACGATCCGGAGCTGATGCAGAAAAAGTTCCAGAACAACTTGAAATTCTTCAACTGCCAAACCTATTTCGGAGCGGCGATCACCGCAGCGGCGCTGGCGATCGAGCAGGACCGCGATCCCTCGTCCCTGCAGCTGGCGGCTTCGTTAAAGACGTCGCTGATGGGTCCGTTCTCCGGCATCGGCGACGCGCTGTTCAACACGATACCGAAGGTCGTCATGGGGGCGATGACTGCCTATGCAGCGATTGAGGGCAACTGGATTACCAGCATCATCATGATCGCGATCTTTACACCGCTGATTACCTGGGTTCGTCAGAAGATGATCGAAGTCGGCTATTACGGCGGCGCGGAATTGATTACCTCGCGCAAGGATCAGCTCAACAACATCCGCGACGCGGTTTCTGTGCTGGGCGTCATCGTCATCGGCGCTCTGATTCCTTCGCTGGTCAAGGTCACGACACCGCTGGCGATCACTGTCGGCGATGCGACGCAGACGATTCAGTCGATTCTGGACGGCATTCTGCCGGCGCTGCTGCCGTGTTTGGTCACTGCGATGACCTATTTCGGCTTAACAAAAATCAAGGGCATGAATACGGTTAAGATGGTCTGGATTCTGATCGTCGTGACGATTCTGCTTTCCTACTTTGGCATCATTGCCTAAGCCGGATTCCCGGCGGATCGGCGAAACTGGCGGTCTGTCCGGGATTCGTCTGGCAGCGCTGGATTTTGACGGCACGCTGGTTCCCAAGGATGTGCCGAATGTAGATTTAAACGATCAGACCGCGGCTTTGCTGGAACAGCTGCGCTGCCGGGGCCTGCGGCTGATCGTTGCGACTGGGCGGCATCCGTCCTTTATTCAAAAACGAATCCGGAAATTTCAATTCGACGCAGTCATCGGCTATTCCGGTAATGTCAGCCACGGCCGCCAGAAAGAAGCCGCGGCGTTCAGCTTGGACATGATCCAAGCGGTCTACGTCTTTGCGCAGAACAACCCCGGTCTGGAAATGACGCTGTACTCGGATCATGGCATAGCCTGCGGAAGCAGCTCGGAAAGCCGGGAGGCGCTGCTGAAAAAATGGCG
Organism: Holdemania sp. 1001095H_141210_F2; assembly: GCF_015558105.1. Classification (NCBI taxonomy): domain Bacteria; kingdom Bacillati; phylum Bacillota; class Erysipelotrichia; order Erysipelotrichales; family Erysipelotrichaceae; genus Holdemania; species Holdemania sp. 1001095H_141210_F2. The sequence goes on along the minus strand of NZ_JADNPO010000014.1, from coordinate 20,924 downwards.
GCGCACCGATCGGATCTGTGATTTGAATGGGGTTGCCGATTTCCTGATCAGTGACATTCGAAAAGCAACAACGATGCAGATCAGCCGGATCTGCCTGCACCTGGACCGCTGGGAGCTGTATCCTGGAATCAAGTCAGAATTCCAAATTCATTTCCCCGGCTATCGTTTGGTCAAAACCGGAGACAAACAGGCGGAGGTTCTGGCTCAGGGACGCTCTAAGGCATCTGAAATTCTCAGGCTGGCGCACAGTCTTGGCATCAGTGCGGATCAGATTGCCTGCGCCGGGGATGATGAAAATGATATCGAGATGCTGCAGCTGTTTGATCACAGCTATTATATCGGCAGAAATGACGATCCGCTGCGCTCAGCCGCGGCTTACTGCGCGGGTCATGTTGATACCGTATTGGAACAACTGTTAATCAAAGGAGAAAGCCATGTTTAAAATAGCGTTGGCCAGTCATGGCAGTTTATGCCGGGGCATGCGGGAAACCGCAAAGCTGTTTGCCCAGGACGTCAGCTTCATTCAGATCTTTCCCTTTTATGAGGAAAACCCCGAATCGGATGTGGAAGTGCAGCTGGATGCCTGGATTCAGGATATTCATGAGGATGATGTCGTCGTGATGCTCACGGACATTTTATGGGGAAGCGTCAACCAGAAGATCATGCTGAAGCTGCAGAACCGAACGAACGTGCATATTGTCACGGGACTGAACCTGCCCTTGCTTCTGGAGATGATCACGATGGAGCCTCAGTCGGTCACCCCGGAACTCATATCCGAAAAAGTAAAAAGCTGCCGCGATTCGATCGCATTCATGCGGGAAGTGACCGTCGAATTTCAGGACGGCGACGAATAGGAGGATTTTATGGTAAAAGTTACGACTACGACAAGCGTGAACATCACGCCCGATCATCCGACATACATTGCCGGACACGCCATGCGGACGGAGAAGTTCAAGGGCGTTCATGATGAAATCGAAGCGATTATGCTGGGACTGCAGATCGACGGGAAGCCGTTTTTATGGATCGAGGCGGATATTTCTAATTTTGACTGTGATTTTGTCCATTTGTTCAAGTATCACATCGTCGAAACTTTGCACATTCCCTACGATCACATCATCCTCAGCGCGGACCACAGTCATTCCGCTCCGCTGCTGCTGACGCGCAATCCGGAAATGCCGCATGACGACGGATGGCGCAAGGAGGTTCTAAAGAAGCTGATTGACGGTGCGCAGGAAACGATGAATAAGGAATTTCACGAAGCGGCGCGCGTGCAGTGCACGAAGGGCGAATCGCAGGGATATTACGGCAACCGCAACGCGAAGGACAAATACGGCGATACCTCGATCGTTGTGATCGAATTTAAGGATGAGTCCGATGCCACCATCTCGGCCTTGGTGAACATGTCCTGTCATTCCACCGTGCTTTCTCCGGAAGAATACCAAATTTCAGGCGATCTGCTGGCTGCCGTCCGGCGCGAGCTGATTCCATATCTGAACGTCACGCCGCTTGTCTGCAACGGCAACGCCGGCGATATGTCCAACCGGCTGTACCGCCAGAACAATGACTTCAATGAACTGAAGCGTGTCAGCTCAGGAATCGCCCGGCAGATTTCCCAGTTTGATACAAAGCTGGACCTGACCCTTGCCCATCCGCAGTCAAAAACGTTTGTCTTTCCAATCGAATACGACCCGGACATCGACGTCCTGAAAGCCCGCCTGGCCGATTCCCAGGCTAAGCTGGAACAGGCGGTCGCTTACGATGAGCGGAAGTGGCTGATCTCGGAAATCAATGGTTTCCAGCGGAAAATCAAAGCGGGTCATGTTAAAATGGATTTGGAAGCGACGATTCTGCGGATGCAGGACTTAGAAATTGTCGTGCTGCCGTGCGAGCTGGTTTCCGCCTTCGGCCGTCAGATCAAAAAGAGCTCCCAGGCTAAGGTGTGCTTTGTCTGGGGCTATGCGAACGGCCAGAACGGCTATGTCGTCGAAGCCAGCGAATTCGGCGGCGGTCATGACGGAATCTCAACGCAGCTGCCGAAAGGCAAGGCGGAAGAATTTGTCGCCCTGATCATCCAGCATTTATTTAATAATTAAGTCATTGAAAGAATCCTCGTTGAAAGCATTTTGCCTTTGATGAGGATTCTTTGCAGAACAGGAGGAAATCCATGGTCTATCATTTTACTTCCCGCGAAAAGAATATCCTGCATTATCTGTCCATCAGCGATACCTATATTTTAGGCAAGCAGCTGGCGGCTGTCACCGGAGTGAGCGAGCGGACGATCCGCGATGATATCAAACGGATCAATCAGGTTCTGTTTTCCGAGGAACTGGATGATTTTTTTGAACTGGTCAGCACGCATACGAAGGGCTACAAGGTGTGGGTCAAGGATGCCTGCCAGTTCAGGCAGTTTATGAAGGATCTGGATTATGACGTCAACACGATGGAGCGGGAGCTGATCCATTTCCGCGAGCGCGAAATCCGTCTTCTGGCAATGCTGATGAAGGATGTCACGCTTTATAAGCTGTCGCAGATGCTGTATTTCAGTGAATCAACAATCCGCTCGCTGATCAAAAAATCCAACGGCACCTCGCTCAAAAGTCACTACACGATGAACTTCGCCAACGGGAAATTAAAGGTCAACGGCAATGAGATCGCAATCCGCATCGCGGCTTTAAAAACAATCTATGTCAATCCGGAATACAAGGGAATCCCGGACAACATCCGCGGCCAGATCACCAATCCTGAATTTGAGGAAAACGTGTATGAAGCGCTGGAAAGTTTTTTCAAACAGAGCGAAACGCTGAGCGTCCCGTCGCTGCTGTTTCAATACATGTCAAAGTCGCTCTGGATTTCCTACCGGCGCAATCAGTTTAACAAATGCGTGTCGTTTACAGAGGAAGAAAAGCGGATGCTGGAGAGCTACGACGTGGAATTCAGCGCGGCGGAGGCGATCGTTGCCCTGCTGGACCGCCGGTATCATTACGAATTTCTGCGCGACGACAGTTATTTCCTGGCGATGATCTTAATTTCCTTCGGCAGCCGCAGAAACCTGATGATTCAGGAAATGGACAATGAAGCCTATGCGCTCTGCAAGCTGGCGGCCAACGTCATTTTAGAAGATTTTTATGACGGCGGCCGGCTTGAGGACGCAGATGCTCTGATGGAAAATCTGTCGTTGTTTTTCTGGGGTTTTCAGGTCCGCAGTCATTTTGACATCAGCCGGCAGTATATGGGCGTAACCCGCGTGAAGCGCAAGCTGATCACCGCCGCTGAATACAGCCGCAAGCTTTCCCGGCTGCTGGAAGATAAGCTTCATACGAGAATTGCGGATAAGGAAATGGTCTTTCTGACCGTCTGCATCGCGGAAGGGCTGGACCGCGGCCGGCTGAGGAAGAAGCAGCGGGTCTTGGTCACAAGTAAATACGGCCTCTGCGAAGCCCGGCGTTATGCCGAACAGCTTCAAAAACGATATCAGGATTCCCTGGCACAAATTGCTTCCTGCGAGTTATATGAGATTGAAAAAATCTACGATCAGTTTGACGTCATCCTGATCAATGACCGCAAGCTGGCGGCTCGGGACGAAAAACTGGTTTACTATCAGTCGTACAGTACAGTTAATACGATGAAGCCGCAAACGGAATACCGGATTACCCAGATCTGCGGCACTTATTGGTTTTATCATCAGCTCAGTCCTGAATGCTTCATAACGAATCTGGATCTAAAATCGAAGCATGAAGTTTTCCGCTACATCGCCAAGCGGTTTTTGGCGCCGATGCCGGAATTCAGGCATCCGGTCAGTTTACTGACGGATCAGGATAAGCGGCTGACCTGTGAATGCGGCTACCGGGTGGCGCTGGTCGCTGTGATCGAAGCGTCGGCAGTGAATCAAATTCATTTCCTGATTCTGAAAAATGCGATTTCCTGGAACCAGCGGTTTGTGCAGAATATCATCTTTATTCAGGCCGCTGCTTATCCGGATCTGCAGAACTATGAAATGGGTCTGCAGGCGATGCTGATCGACCCGGATAAATGCAGCCTGCTGATCGGCGAGCCCAATTTGAATACGCTGCGGAAAATATTAAATGTAGAGGAATAAAGCATGAAGGGTAGGCGATTGGCTTACTTTCAGACATGAATGATGGCCGTGCAGAACACGGGAATGGAGGAAAAAATGAAAGAATTAACTGCGAATGAGACAGCCGGTATCCGGATCAAAACGAAGCCAAGAACCTCGACAGGACTGTGTGCTTTCTTTGCCTTCGTGATGATCCTTTCCGGGAATGCCGCGCTCATGATTCCCGGTCTGATCTTTGCCCTTACGGCGCTGATCGTCGTCTTCGGCATTCAGGATGAAACCTGCGCCCGAATCGAAGCCGGAGAAATCGTTCTGCTTCCGGAAAAAACACAGGCTGTGACGGCTATTCCGTTCTGCGAGGTGGCGGAGTGGAATACCCGGGATGGAATCCGAATCCGGACTCTGAACGGAGAAACTTATTTTATTGAAACCCGGGACACAATGAAAGCGCATAGAGCGCTGTGCAGGCGCATGCCGGAATTGGAAACGTCTGCAATCCGTCAGCGGCAGCTGCGGGAGCGGAAATCGAAGAAGCCTCGCCGGGCGTCTCAGTAAAATAGAGTACTGTCAAAACGGAGTGAAAGAAAATTGAAGAGTAATGACTGGGCGTAGAATTTATGATAACCAAAAAAGGTTGAATCTACAAGCTGAAGGACAAGAACAGAAATAATAGGCTTTGTTTAGTAAAATCTCTTTCAAAAACTACAAAAAATAATATAATTGTAGCGAAAGGGGAACTGTATGAAAAAAACATCTAATTCTGAGAACTTAATTCTTCAATTATTTTGGAACAACAAATATCAAATCGCTTGTCATGAGATTTATAAAAGAGTGCGTGAAGCGTATCCCAACCACTGGAAAGATAGTTCAGTCGCTGTTTTTCTAATGAGAATGGAAGAAAAAGAGCTAATCAGGAAAGCAGAAATTGATGGAACAAAGTATTGGGTTTCCATCACCCAAGGTCAGTATTCTAAAAATTTACTCAATTCACTCTTAATGAAAAGTGAAAATAAGACCTTTGATGAAATTCTTCTCGGTTTTATCGAAGATCCGGAGAAACACCAGGCGGCTCTTGATGAAATTGATGCAGTTATAAGAAAATATGAAGCGATGGAACAAGCTGATTTTTCTGCTTAAAATGCTTTAAGAAGCATGAAGCTCTTTTCTGGATTTAAGCTTAGTCGTTTAGAAAATGTTGAATCAGCGCAGAATTGATAGAAAAGCAGGCAGGCATTGCCAAACTTTTTGGGATCGCTTAAAATAGAATAAACAAAAAGGAGGACAGCTCATGAATCAAATCAATGGGTTGCTGATGAGCGGAGATCTGCCGGTCGCTCTCATCGAGAAGAATCAGCTTAAAATACTCCGCAGCGATTGCCTTCCTTATTATTTCCGCAGAAACGGCGATCTATTGACATGGATCCAAAGTCGGGCGATTGACGGGGATCGCGTACATTCCCGTCTTCTTAAAAAAGCGCTTCAGCTGCAGAGGAAGGATGAGTTATCCACAACCATGGCAGTTAGAGCTGCGTGTATTACAGATAACTATTGGATCAAATTAGACACCGACACCTTGACGTATGAGGATATCCGCTTTAAAACCGATACCTATTCCGATCTTGCCTTAGCGGGAGATTTGGAGGTGTTTTCCCAAAGATTAGATCCGCGATCCTCGCACACTCCGGAGTTGACCAATATCGGCAGCTTTGAAAAAGGCTGGAAGCTTGTTGACGGAGTCTGGTGGTTAAGCAAGCAAGGCAGTCCTGAACAACTTTTCAGCGAATTCTTCTGTGCTCAGCTCGGACGCTTTTTAGGCATGGACATGGCGGTCTACCGATTAAAAGAAGACTATATCATGTCGGAGGATTTTACGAAACAGGAAATGAATTTTGAACCAGCGGCCGCGCTGATTGGTGATCAAACGGAAGATTACACATTGAATTATCAAACGCTGAAGAATCTGAATCCAGATTGCGGCAGGCAATATTTAGATCTTTTGTATCTGGACGCAATCGTTAGAAATCCCGATCGCCATGAGATGAATTACGGTATTTTACGATCCCGGACGACCGGTAAGGTTCTGGGAATGGCGCCGAACTTTGATAATAATCTTTCTTTAATCGCGATGGGATACCCCAGAAATTTAGATCGATCCCAGGATCGGCTGATCGACGCCTTCAGAGAATTTCTTATCCAAAATCAGATTGAGTACAACCCGCCGCAATTTACGGAATCGGTCTTACGGGACATCATGGAGTCCATCCCTATTTCCGTGAACGCCTCTGAAATCATAACGTTCCTGATGAACGGACAAGCGGCGTTCGTTCAAGCCTGTGGGAATAAGTACTGAGTGCAAAGCGGATCCAGGCGGTTCTGTTCTTTGATTTGGACGGAACACGTTCAAGCTTATGGAAGTTATTGATAATTCTCTTTCAATTCTGGATGTTGAAAAGCGGACTGCCCTGGGGTACCCTTTGTACGGTCTGCTTTTCTATTTGAAAACGGCTGTGGTATAATCAACTTAAGGAGCAAGTCAATCTATGAATTCCAAGGCCCTGGAGTGTTCAAAATCGATACAGAGCGGAAAATGGCTGCAGATCGAGTATGACAACACGAGCGATCAGAAGCGGACATTTTTTTGGATTGCGATCGAAGACATCGAAGTCCCGAGCCGAAAAATGAAAGTGAAAATGTTCAACCCGGAGAAGTCAATGGACGTTCTGGACGGAACGGTCTATTTTGATAAAATTCTGTCGGCGCGGGTCATCGAAAGTACAATCTTTCCGCTGCAGGAAGCCCTGATGGATAAAATCCGCACGCATTACAATGACTTTGACTTTCTGGAATATACCGGCATCAATGAGCGGGTGCTCGGCTATTACCGGCAATGCTACCTGCTGGATCAGGACACCTCCGTTCACAGCTATACGCTGGTCGATGGTCTGGATCCTGATATTTTAAAGAAGAACGCGATGCCGCTGGGGCTGGAACAATTTGATCAGATGGTGCGCCGGCTGCAGAACGAGCTGCGCCTGCAGCGGCGAAAACAAGCTCCGGCCTGGCTGAAGCTGGCGATCAACGTACTGGCCCTGCAGCGGCGGGATGGGATGATTCCAATCGTTTACCGCGATCTTTTGCTCGATCTGGTTCACCGCCGGCTGATCGTCTCGCCGGATCTTGGCTTCAACATCAAAGTCAGCGACGACCAGGAGCAGCCGCGGTTTTTACTGCAGCGCTATCTCGACTGCTCAGCCGGGGAATTCATCGACCGCTATCCGACTCAGGCTGCGATGATGAGCGAACAGATTGCGGTGAACTGCGGACGAGGCGAAACTGTGGATGAACGGCCGTATTTGTTTGAACTCAAGCGCCGGATGAACATTAACATTGAAACAGAATACAATGAAATTCAGAACCAGATGCAGAATCAGACGCTCTGTGCTCCGCTGAAAGCCTTCTTTGGCATGCCGGAAAAAGTCCGCCGGCGGAAGACGCCGATTCTGACGCTGGGGTCGCAGGTCAACATCAATCAGTTCCGGGCGATTTATAACGCCATGAATCAAAACGTTGTGTATGTCCAGGGACCGCCGGGGACCGGGAAAAGCGCGACGATCGTCAACGTGCTGCTTTCCTGCTTTCTCAATAACCAGACCGCCCTGGTCGTTTCCAATAACAACGAAGCGATCGACAATCTGGACCGCAAGCTGAACTCCCTGCAAAGCGGAGACCGGCGAATACGCTTTCCAATCCTGCGCTTGGGCTCCAATCAGCGGATTGAGGAGGCGCTGGTGCAGATCAAGCTGTTTTTAGATCAAGCTCAGGCCTGTCCGCCGACGCGGGAAGAACGGGAAGAACTGAAGGTATTGACGAAGAAACTGGGCGGCAGCCGCAAGCAGATGAATCAGCTGCTGGATCAGATTGAAACCCGGCTGGAGCTGGATGAACAGATCGAATCGCTGGAAGGGGTATTAAACCAGCTGCGGTTTAGCAGCCGGCAGGAACCAAGCGCCCAGATGACTGCGATGGCGATTGAAAGCCAGCTTGCCGGACTGCGCCGTCAGCGCCAGTCACTGGAAGGCGTAAGTGAAGATGAAATCCAGGCAGTTCAGGATCCCCGCGAGGTTCTGCGGTATCTTGATCTGAAATCGCGGGCTGTGCTGCAGCGCCTGTTGAACAAACGCAATGAATCATTGCGATCCATCGTCCGGATTGACAACCCGGAAGACCGTTTTCTTGAGTTCCGGGCGCTGATTCAGAGGCGTGAAGGGTTGGAACAGGTGCTGGATTGTTTTCCATTTCTGATTTCCACCAATGTGTCCTGCAGCAAGCTGGCCACCGCGGAACCCATTTTTGATCTCATGATCATGGATGAAGCCGGGCAGTGCAGCAATCCGCTTTCCTTATTGCCGATGGCCCGGTGCCGCCGGGCACTGTTTGTCGGCGATCCGAGCCAGCTGCAGCCGGTCATCACGCTGCCCGCTTCCCGCAATACCCGGCTGGTCTGGGATTACGATATTCCCCAGGCTTATGATTATAAGATGAACTCGATTCTCAGCACGATGCTGAAAATCGACACGATCTCAAAATTTATTCTGTTAAAACATCATTACCGCTGCGCAGATCCGATCATCGCCTTCTCCAATCAGAAATATTACGGTGGGGAGCTGGTGCTGTGCGGCCCGCCAGCTTCACCGGATGCGCTGACGCTGATCGACGTGCATTCCTCGGCGCAGAAGCAGAAAAACGTGGCGATGGAAGAAGTCGCGGAGATCGTCCGCCAGATTCGCGATCATCCCCAGAAGAATGTCGCGGTGATCACGCCGTTTCGCCGTCAGGCACAGATGATCCGGCGGGTTCTGTCTGAACAGGACCTCGATTTCGTTAAGGTTGGAACAATCCACACCTTCCAGGGCGACGAGAAGGACACGGTGATTCTCAGCTGCGCGATGACAGAATCGACGACGCAGGGCACGTTTGACTGGGTGAAAAACAATCAGGAGCTGATCAACGTCGGCGTCACCCGCGCTCAGCAGCATTTCACGATGATCGCCGACCGGGCCCAGATCGCCCGCCTCTCCCAGGGGAAAACCAACGATCTGCTGGAACTGATGCAATATGTCGGAAAGCAGGGGCAAACTCAAATCAGCGCCCGGGAAAGTCAGCTGTTTCAGTCGAAGGTCAAAAACTTTAAGTATTTCAACACCGCCGCGGAAGATGAGTTTTTGAAAACACTGCTGCACATCAAATCGGTATTCGGCCAGATTTTAGTCGAACAGAAGGTGAAGATCACTGACGTTCTGGAATTGGATCCCGGAGATCGCAAGTTGTTTATGTATGGAAATCAGGCTCATTTTGATTTTGTGATCTACGACTTGAGCCACCGGCCGTTATTGGCGGTGGAGGTCGGCGGCACGGAGCATTTCAACGATGCCAAGGTCCGCAGCCGGGATCAGAAAAAGCGCCAGATCTGCGAGGCGCATCAACTCCGGCTGATCACGATCCGCAACGACTATGTGCGCCGCTATTCGTTTATCAAGGAATCCATTCTGGAAGCTTTGGGTGAGTAGCATGAACGAAGTGGCTGGTCAGAGCCTTAAGAAGCCGACAGAGGAGGGCTGTGTATGCAGGAAGAAACAAAACGCGTAGCCGGGGTGTTGATCGGCATTCACCGCCGTCAGCGCTTAATGGAAGATCCGGCCGGCGGCTGGACGCAGGATCAATTTATCCTCGATGAGACGGGAGAAGCGATTTGTTCGCGGATGACGTTATATAAATTGGAACAGGGCCAGGGAATTCAGGATGAAGAACGGCTGGAGCTGCTGCTTCGAAAACTGGGCGAAACGCCGTTAAAACAACCCGAACAGGTTGATTTGCGTAAAGAACGAATCCAGCGGCTGAAGCAGGCTTACGAACAGTTCGATCAGAAAGCGCTCGGTGAGCTGCTTACGGATATCGAAGCCTTGCCGCTGACAACGCAGGTGATCACGATGGAGCTGCAGCTATGCCTGTCCTTGATCATCGAACATCTTGCCTTTCCGGATACGCAGCCGCACAAACCGTTGTATATCCGCTACCGTGAATTTGATGCGAAGCTGAAAAATCAGATTTCCATGTACCTTGATCTGGCTCAAGTGCTGGATGAGGATTTATATGTCATGATGATCGTCTTATTCTGGCAGATCAACATCAATCAATGGACGGATCGGAAACTGTCCGAAACCTTACTGGAACGGCTGGAGCAGTGTGAGCCGCACGACGGGATCTGGCTGCACCGCAAGGGCACCTTCCTATCCGCGCTGAACCGCAAGGCGGAAGCCCTGGATTGCTTCAATCAGGTGTTAAGCGGCTTGTATCCATTATCGGATTCCGTGCGTACCCTCACAGAGGTTATGCGTTTTCGGATCTGGAAGCAATTTGATCAGGACGACGCATTCCGCAGGAGCGGATCATTCGAACAAACGCTGGCAGCGCTGCCCAAGGAGCTGACAAGTCAGGGCTGGATGGAGCTGGGGCTGTGCCTGTGCGAAGGCGGCGCAAAGAGGGGGACGGAGCGGATCGACCGGGCGTTAGCCCAGGCGCCATATCTGGCGTTGTACTATCTGCCGCATTTATTTCGCTGTCCTCTGGATCCGGCGCGGATTTTGAAACTGGCGCAGGTCTATCTTGACCGCTGGACGACGCCCGGAACCCTGGCCGTTTACCGGTATTATGAAGCGAAGCAGACTGGGGAAGCGCCGGGCTTGCTGCAGCAGCGAATATTGAAAGAGATTCTGCCGGAGATTGAAGACACGGTCTACCGTCCGCAGGAGTTGATTCCGCTGCTCCATGACGAACTGCTGACGCTGGTGCAGCAGAGCGGCAGCTACAAAGGACTGGCAAATTTTGAGCGGATTACAAAACGGCGGAAACCGGCGCTGATCCGCGAAATTTGGATCAATGGATAAAGGCAGGACTTGCGGGTCCTGTTTTTGTTATAGTAAATCCGGGTGATCAAGATGAGAAAGAAAGAAATGAAAGCAGAAATGCCGCAGGCATTGACGGATGAAGCCGCAAAGAAAGTGGAAGAAGGACAGGGGGAGGAACCAAGGCAGGAGAACGAAAAGCCGCTGCTGCGCAACCGCAGCTATCTGCTTTTGCTTCAGGGCAACCTGTTTTCCGGCTTTGGCGATGTGCTGTTCAGCATAGCGGCCGGGATCTGGGTTTACAAACAGACGGGATCGACGATGATGATGAGCGTTATGAGTTCCATCAGCATGGCGGTTTCGGTGCTGATCACGCCGTTTTTGGGACCGATCGTCGACCGGCGAAGCAAGAAAAGGATGATGGTGCTGATGGACTTTATCCGTGGAGTGACGCTGGTGCTGGCCGGACTTTGGTTTTGGGGACGAGCGTTGTCAGTGCCGGTGCTGATTTTGTGCGCGGCGGCGATGGCGCTGTGCAACGCGCTGTTTAATCCAGCCGCAACGGCCGCGTTTACGCTTGTCGTTTCACGCAGCCAGTTCATGAAGGCACAGTCGTGGAACACAGGATTGTTCATGGTTATCAACCTGACTGGCAAGGGAATATGCAGCCTGTTGGCGCTGATGTGTGGGCCGGCAACTTTGTTGATCGTCAACGGCGTGCTGTATTGGGCTTCGTCGTTGTCGGAATGCTTCATCACGCTGCGGCCGACCGAAGTCCCGGTCTCAGCGTCAAGTTCCTTTTTCAACGATTTTAAAGAGGGCTTACAGATCACGTTTGGCAATCCGTCCCTGCGCGATCTGCTGCTTCTGCTTTTAGCCTGGAACGTACTGGTATCGGGCTTATCCTCGGTGACGCTGCCGTTTTTGCAGCAGAAGGGACTGGCCGATGAATTTTACAGTTTATATCTGACCTTCGGCAGCGTCGGCGCGGTAGCCGGAACGTTTATTCCCGGAATGCTGCCCAAACCGCTGCGCGATAAGCTGTGCAGCTTACTGCCGATGATCATCGGCACAATCGCCTCGTTCATCACCGCCTTGAGCCGCAATCCGGCGTTAGTATGCGTTTCGTATCTGATTGCCAATCTGTTCAATTCGATTGGCAACATCATCGTTTCCTCGGCGATGATTCTGGGCTGCGAGGAACAGATGCGCGGCCGGTTAGTCGCGCTGGAAACGTCGATCATGACGGCAGGCCGGCTGATCTCGACGCTGGCATTCGGTTTCTTTGGCGAAAGCCTGGCTCTGGGCCTGCTTTCAGCGATCGGTCAGGGAATTTGTCTGATCCTCTACCTGCCGTTTGTCAGAAACCGCCGTCTGAATCGTTTCCTGAAGGAAGGCGTCAGCGCGGAATCCGAGGCGAGTTGAGTAAAAAAGTCCGCAGCGTTCGCGGACAGGGTATAATAGAAGAATAAAAATAAAGGAGTCAAGCATGGAAAAAAATCCCCCTCTATCAAAAATTTATGAAGCGCTGAGCGCGGTGGCGGATCAGCGGATTGACATGCGGGCCGACCGCGCTTATGTTCTCTCCTCGGATCAGGCCAAACGGTACACGGTCAAGTTTTTGGAAAACGGCTATTCCAGCAACGACAACGCGACACTGTGGCAGCACTATCCAGGATATCCCATTCTGGCCGTGATGATGATGCAAGGTCAGCTGAAGATTCATGAAGAACGTTTGTCCTGGTTTCGGGCAGTGAACTGGAAACAGCTGAACACAAAGTATAAAAATCAATATGACAAAGCGATCGCGGAATTTCTTGAACCGTTTTCGGAAGCGATCCGCAGTCAGATTGAGGATGAAGTGGAATGCGTGTTTCATCAGCTGGAATCCATGGAACTGACGATCAAAGGCAACCGCGAGCCGAGGAACCCGCAGTAAACGCCTACCTTTCTTATCAACAAAATTACTCAGATACGATTTGCCAAATCATACTTGACTAAATTTATCATTTACTTTATAGTGAATTAAAAGGATAAGGAGGAGAACCGGATGTTTATTGGCAGAACTCGTGAACTCGCTGCTTTAGATCGGCTTTATCAATCGGATCGTTTTGAATTTGCCGTGATTTACGGCCGCCGCCGGGTAGGCAAAACGACGTTGATCAATCAGTTTATCAACGATAAAAAAGCCATTTATTTTATGGGTGTGGAAAGCAATGCTAAACAGAATTTAGAGAATTTCAGCCGCAGTATTTTGGAAATGGAAACAGGGTTCAAGGCTGAGACGACGTTTCTTTCCTTTCAGGCAGCTTTAGAAATGGTCTTTCAACTTGCCGAACATCAGCGGTTGGTTTTGGTCATTGATGAATACCCGTATGTAGCCCGAGCTTCTGCCAGCTTAGCTTCCACGCTCCAGCTTCTGATCGATCAATATAAAGAAACGTCTAAACTTATGCTTATCTTGTGCGGATCCTCGATGTCTTATATGGAAGATCATGTTTTGGCATACAAGGCTCCGCTTTATGGCCGGAGAACAGCTCAAATGAAGATCCTGCCGTTTGATTTTGAAGAAGTCTGCCGCTGTTTCCCCGGCTACTCTGCTGAAGAACAAGCGCTTGTTTACGGAGCGGTGGGCGGGACGCCTCAGTATCTGCTTCAGATTGACGATCGGCTCAGCGTCGCTGAAAATATTAAGAATACATTCTTAGATCCGACGTCCGCCTTATTTGAGGAGCCGGAAAATCTTCTGAAACAAGAAGTTCGTGAACCTGCCCTTTACAATGCGATCATTTCAGCAATCGCTAACGGGGCTTCCCGTTTGTCGGAGATTTCTTCAAAGGTTGGCGAAAATACGAATGTCTGTGCCGCCTATCTGAAGAATCTGTTAGGATTGGGATGGGTTCAAAAGGAAATACCGTATGGTGATCAGGCTTCCCGAAAGGCCGTCTATGTGATCAGCGACAATCTTTTCCGGTTCTGGTACCGGTTTGTTCCACAGAACAGCTCAATTATTTCCCGCGGAGCGAAAGAACTGGCTTTTAAGCGGATCGAGCCCTATTTATCAGAATACATGGGAAATGTTTTTGAACAGATCTGTATGCAATATCTTTGGAAATTGCTTCTGGCAGGCAGATCACCTGTGTTTTTTTCAGAGCTGGGTCGTTGGTGGGGAACGGATCCCCGCGAAAAAAAACAGACGGAAATTGACATTATGGGCGTTCAGGATAAAACGACGGCCTTGTTCGGTGAATGCAAATGGACGAATGAAAAGGTCGATCAAGGCGTGTTAAAAACATTAGTCAGCCGCAGCCAGCTGTTTTCTTACACAGAAGTTCACTTATTTTTATTTGCGAAGACCGGTTTTACGCAAGGCTGCCGCGAGATGGCGGAAACGCTGGACCATGTCAGTTTGATTTCGTTCACTGAAATGATGGAATTGTTTCGCGAACCTCAAGTGTGAAAAAGAAACGATGAAGAGTGCCGTCTTTTGTCAGCGTGAATTTTCTGGTTTCAATTTCTTTTGGCAGAAGCTCACGGTGACACAGAGTAAAGGACTGGAAAATCTTTGAATCACTCAGGGCAGCGATGTTGATCAACAATCGTGATTGGATCTGTCTTTGAAGCCGTCCCTGCGGGGCGGCTTCCGGCGCTTAAGTTTGGACTGGCGGCTGGTTGACAAGAAACGCCGGTTTCTTCGAGGCGTGACCGATCAGCGTCACAGAGCGGCGCACAGCTGGGCTAAGGCCTGATCCAGCGCCTGATAAAACAGCCCAAGATGGCGGCCGTCGACTAAGGCATGATGGCATAACACGGATACTGGCAGAACCAGCCGGTTATCCCGCGTTGAGAACTTGCCCCAGGTGATCCGGGGATTGCTGTCAGCGGGGATCGGCACCGGCTGAATCAATGCGGAATATGAAATCCAGGGCAGCGTGGAAATGTAGAAAAAATCCAGCGTGTCTTCCTCGTTTTCCGCAATCGATCCGCCTTGCTTTGCCGCCTCCTGCATCTTTTGCGCATAAGGCAAAAAGTCGGGGAAAGGCAGCGAATAATCCAGCGTGCAGTAACAATATGTCCCATCTTCCAGCGCGACGGTATGAGAAGTCCGGCAGCGATCAAACTGAATGATTTGCCCCTTGAGAATCCGCTGGCGGAATTCCGGAACGGCATTTGCGGCCTGGGCGGCGCAATAACAGAAGGAAAGGAAGAACGGCAGGCGCTGTTCTTTTATTTTGGCGTGGAACTTTGTGATATCGACGTCAGCGGTCACGCCGACATAGGGATAAGCCAACTGACTGAAGTATTCAAAATGGCTCTTTCGCTTGTAGGTCTCCAGATCTAAAATTTGATAATTCATGATTTTCTCCTTTGCGCTGACGCAGTTTGAAATGAAAGCGGGCATGAATTGAAAAGCCGTAAACGCAGATTCCAACCCTTACGGATTCTAATCCACAATTTACGGCTGTGAGTCGAAACGCTCAACCTGATTATGCGCTGCTATAACTTGTTTTCATTATAGAACAGACCTGGTTGATTCTCAAGATAAAGAAGCAGGTTCAAGAGGAAAGAAAGCGGAGAAACTGTCTTTCCACTTCTTCTCAAGGCCGGCGTCTTTCGCTTTCACAAAGCAAAACCGCTATTGGAAAACCGCGTTTTTTAAGCGAAGGAACCCCGCGTGGATCCCTGAGAGCAGAATGAAGATCTCCAACCGCCCTAAAAGCATTCCCGCCATTTCCACGATCAAGGCCAAAGCAGGCGTCGCCGGTCCGGTGATGCCGATTGACAACCCGACAGTCCCCAATGCGGAAGAAAAATCGAACATCGCTTCGATCAACGAACAATTCGCCGTCAGCATCAACAAGAACGTTCCAATCAGATAAATCAGAAAATAACAGAAAACAAAATTTGCGGTATCTGCTAACAACTTTTGATCAATGGCTACCCGTCCCTGCGGCCGCTTAAAAAACATACAGGAAACGGCGCCCGCCGGCGCGTTTCTGCGGCGCAAACTTTCACCCAGCCCCCGCAGCATCAGATAGACCCGCGTCAGTTTCAGACCCCCGGCCGTCGAACCAATTCCGCCGCCGATCAACATCATGACGATCAGTACGAACACCGCGGCCTGCGGCCACTGCGTATAACCGACTGTGGAAAAACCGGAAGTTGACAACGCGGAAACCACCTCGAAGAAAGCGATCCGGAAACTGCCGGGCAGATCGGCGTAAGCCGCAAAGAACAACACCAGCGCCGTCAGAGGAATTGCCATCGCCAGCACCAGTCCCATAAACCGGACTTCGCTGACGGCCATAAACTTACGCGCCTGTCTGCGCACCAGCAGCAACAACGCCGCAAAGTTCGTCGTTCCGATCACCATCAGTACGATCGTGATGAATTCGATCAGCGGACTTTGATAGTAGCCGATGCTTTCCACGCGGGTGGAGAATCCGCCGGTGGATAAGGCGCACATCGCATGGATCAGACTGTCGAAGAAATTCATGCCCGCCAGGACATAGGCCGCGACGCCCAGCGCCAGGAAGGTTGTGTACATCAACACGATCAAACGCACTGTCCGGCCCAGATTCGGGGTGAGCTGATCGGAATGTCCCTCAGCCTGAAACAGGTTCATGCTTTGTTTATTCTGGATGAACAACGTCATCACCATGACGAAGCCCAGACCGCCGCAATATTGCATAAAGCCCCGGTGAAACAGAAATATCGGTGAAACCTGCGTCACATCCAGCACGGATAAACCGGTCGTCGTCCAGCCGCTGACCGATTCGAACAAGCTTTGAATCCAGTTTAACCGGCCGGCTAAAACAAAGGGCAGCGCCCCGATGAAAATTCCGTACAGCCAGGCGAACAAGACGAAGAATCCCCCTTTTTGAATCAGCTGCGGACGTGGTTCCTCCTGATCCTGCACCGCCCCTTTCCAACAGCTGAACAACCCCGCCAAAAGCGAAATTCCAGCCGGCAGCGCGAAGGCTTCCAGTTCTTTGGGCAGGGTTGGATAAAAACAGGCCGTCACCATCGGTACGGCGCAAAGCAAGCCGCACAACATCATAAATTTGCCGATAATGCCGCCATGCCGCAGCCGGCTCCATCCTGAATTTTTCATTTGCCCTGCAGCACCCTGACGGAGGCGGCTTCCTGTTTGGCGGCGGCGATCAGAATCAGGACGTCCTGCGCTAATAGCTTCGTATCTCCATGCGGAACCAGCGGCTGATCCTGACGCAGAATCGTCGCGATGATGACGTCGCGGCTGAGCTGAATTTCGCTGAGCGTCTTCCCGATAACGGGAGAGGTAGCCGGCAGCCGCAGTTCGGAAATCCGCAGCTCGCCATCCCCCAGGGGAAGCAGGGTTGTAAATTCATCGAGAAAGGTCTGCTGCTCCACAATGCTGGTAATGGCAGACAACGCACAGACGACAGAATCGATCCCCATCCGGTAGAAAAATTTGATTTTTTCCGGATTGGCCACCAGTGAAACTGTCTTGCGGACGTGGAATTGTTTCTTGCAAAGCTGACAGATCACGAGATTGTCGTCATCCCGCGGCGTCAGCGCAATCGCGATATCTGCATTTTCCGCCTGAGCGTCTTCGAGCACGAAGGGCTTGGAGCCATCGCCGGTCAATACCGTCAAATCGCTCATCTGCGCCAGAACCCGGCAATGCAGGGGATTTTTATTGATCGCCGTGACGTCGTAGCCTTTTTCCAGAAACGACCGCGCCAACGTCTGCGCTTTATGAAAACCGCCGACAATCAGAATTCGTTTCTTCATGTTCAATTTCCTCCTTCCTGACCTGTCTGATTCAGACTGGCCGGATTGTTTAACAGCCGTTCGATCGCCAGAGACGACAGCGCGGTCGGACAGATCGTCTGGATCCCGAATTCCCGGTAAACACATTCCCGCTGCGGATCATACAGCCGGCAGATCACATGCGGCGTCTGGAAGCATTCCCGGGCCAGCTGCGCGATCATGATGTTGGTATTGTCGTTGTTGGTGACGATGACCAGATGATCCGCCCGTTCAATTTCAGCCTGCTTCAAAGTGGCGGCGTCCGTCGCGTCGCCGACTAACGTCAGTCCGGCGTAGGCCGGCGATAATTTGCGGAACGCCGCTTCGTTCTGATCGATCAGAATTACGTTTTTGCCCTCGTCCGATAATTGGTCGGCCAGCGTGGAACCCAGCCGCCCGCAGCCGACGATCACCGTCAATTTGGATTTGCCAAGCCAGTTGACATGAATACTTAACATGAATGTTTCCTCCTTACTACATGACCGATCCCTTTTTCGTCATAGACGATCTTCCATGGATTCCAGGCTGGAACGCTCTGACAGTCGCCTGGGGAATAAGCGAAATTCCCCTGATCGGTAAACGAGGCGCACAGCTCCAGATTGCAGCGGGCCGGGATATAAGTGGGATCGAGGGCCGCGGCTGCCCGGAAATGTTTCATGGCGGCAAACAGCTCATGATGGCTGGCCAGCAGGATGCCCATCAGGTTGTGCGGGACCGGCGAATGAGGATGCATGCGCATCGCTTCGGCGATTTCGTGTTCTCCGCCGGCGTAATTCTGCAGCCGGACGGCAGTCCGGATACTTTCCGTTAAGGCTTCCAACGTCATGGGATTTGCGATTTCATTCATCATGAACACCTCCGCTTCATCTTGACGGGAATAGAATACCGTGAAAGCTGTGAGTTTTGTGTGAGAAAGAACCGGCGGCGTGTGAGAATGGCGTGAGGATGAGATCCGGTTCAAGGATAAAAAAGCTGGCGGACAAAAGAAAAAGACAACATCTGCCGGGGGTTCCCATCGGATAAAACGCGCGTCTTTCTTTAAGCCAGAGCGGGAAGGTGAGGAAAAAGAACGTTGACAAATAAGAAAATCAGGAAATCGGCGGAGGCGGCGGTTGACGGAGAGCACGTTTTTTTTTATGATGAAAGCGAACAGGCAAAGCGAAAGGATGAGTCAGGATGGCGGAAAAGGAAATGATGAAGTACCGGCTGGCCGAGGCGATCAAGACATTGATGGAAACGGAACCTCTGGATAAAATCACCGTGCGGGATATTGTGGAGTCAGCCCATACGACCCGGCAGTCGTTCTACCGGCATTTTCAGGACAAATACGATCTGGTTAACTGGTATTTTGAACGGCTGGCTCAGAAGTCGTTTAAGCTGATGGGCGTCCAGTACACGCTGCGGGAAGGCTTGTTAAAAAAATTCGAATTTATCCGGCAGGAAAAAACATTTTTTTCTCAGGCTTTTCGTTCGCAGGACTACAATTCGCTGATGCACTATGATTATCAATGCATTCTTGATTTCTATACAAAATGGATCGAACAGAAGACGCAGCAGCCGCTGACGCCCCAGATTCAGTTTCTGCTTGAGATGTATTGCCGGGGTTCGATGCAGATGACGGTGAAATGGGTGATTCAGGGGGCAAAGGAAAGCCCGGAAACGATCGTGGATTTGTTGATCGACGCTCAGCCGGAAAAGCTGCGGGCAATGCTGCGGGATACAGAACTGGAATAAATCCGATTGTACCATTTTTGTCAAAGTGTCACTTGAATCCTTTGTTAATTTATTTACAATTAAAGTAAAGAAAGCGAAGGAGGAAATCAAATATGGCAAATCGCTTTATGTTAAATGAAACAAGCTACCATGGCTACGGCGCAGTCAACGAAATCGTAAACGAGGTGAAAAGCCGCGGCTTCCGCAAGGCGCTGATCGTCACCGATGCGGATCTGGTCCGGTTTAACGTCGTCAAAAAGGTCACTGATCTGCTGGATGCGGCAGGGCTGCCGTATGCGATCTATGATAAGGTCAAAGCCAATCCGACTGTCGATATGGTCAAGGAAGGGGTCGCGGCTTTCAAGGAAGCCGGCGCGGATTATCTGATCGCCATCGGCGGGGGTTCGCCGCAGGATACCGGCAAGGGGATCGGCATCATCATCAACAATCCGGAATTCGCCGATGTGGTCTCCCTGGAAGGCACGGCCGCTACGAAAAATAAAGCAGTGCCGATGATCGCGGTGGCGACGACTGCCGGTACGGCCGCGGAAACGACGATCAACTACGTCATTACCGACGAAGCCAGGCGCCGGAAGTTCGTCTGCGTGGATCCGCATGATCTGCCGGCTGTGGCGATCGTCGATCCGGAGATGATGTCAAGCATGCCAAAGGGATTGACGGCTTCCACCGGTATGGATGCGCTGACGCACGCGATTGAAGGGTATACGACGCTGGCTGCCTGGGAGCTGGCGGATACGCTGAACCTGAAGGCGATCGAGCTGATCGGCCGTTCGCTGCGCGCTGCGGTCAACAATGATCCGAAGGGCCGCGAAGACATGGCGCTGGGTCAGTATATGACCGGCATGGCGTTCTCCAACGTCGGTCTGGGCGTCGTGCATGGCATGGCGCATCCATTAAGCGCCTTCTACGGCATTCCGCACGGCGTTGCCAACGCGGTGCTGCTGCCGTATGTCATGGAGTTCAACAAGGATTACACCGGCGAGAAATTCCGTGAAATTGCCCGTGTCCTGGGCGTTAAGGGAGTCGACGCGATGAGGGAAGACGAATACCGTCAGGCGGCAATCGACGCGGTGCGTCAGTTGTCTCTGGATGTCAACATCCCGCAGACCCTGAAAGAAATCGGTGTTCAGGAAGAAGATTTGCCAGCGCTGGCAGAAGCGGCGATGGCGGACGTCTGCACCGGCGGCAATCCGCGCCCATGCACCTTTGAGCTGGTGCTGGAGGTCTATAAGAAAGCGTTCTGAGAGGCCGGCTGAATTTCCTGCGCTTTTAGAAATGGCCTGTATCGTTTGAAGCGAGCGTCAGGGATCAATGAAGAATTGATTGAAAAACACCGGGATTGTCAAACCCCGGTGTTTTTTTCATACGAAGTGGATACCACGTGCTATGCGCGTGGTGCCAGAGCTTAAAGTGTTAAA
>NZ_JADNPO010000013.1:0-79275 GCF_015558105.1 Holdemania sp. 1001095H_141210_F2 | reverse complement strand
CTGCGTCTTTCTTGTTTCGGTTTTTCTCTCACCAACACTATTTTTGAAAGAGCCAGAATATTATATCCTAACTTCTGATACTCTCGATGAGATACTAAGATTAACTGAACATCACCTGTATGATTTCTTCTCAATCTCAATATTTTATACTCATCTAATTCTATATCGAGTAGGATACTTTATTCCTACTTCTATAATACGAAAAGCGCTGTCCCATCCAGCAAGAAGTGTCAGCGCTCATCTGTCCAACGCCACCGTAAACGGTAGCTCATGACGGGTGCCGCCTTTCAGCAACACCTTACACCTTTAGTATAGACATTCCTGACGGAATTTCAACTCTTTTCTCTTCTTTCTGAGTTAATTGAGCTTCTGAGTCATCAATCCCAGAATCACAGCTCCATTTATTTTTCATTACGCCTGCCTTTAAAATCCGCCGCTTAAAATAAAAACGCGAAGAGAACTTTCCCTCCGCGCTGAAATCCAAATACGATGCGCCGATCAGGCGTCTTCATCCTCGTCCGCCGCCGGCTCCTGAACCGCAGGCGTCAGATCGTCCTCCGCCATGCTTTCCAGCTGATTCAGGTTTTCGACCATGATCGACAGATAATCCTTATTATCCTCGCGCTGATCCGCCGATAAACTCGACAGATTGCTCAAATCCACCCGCTGCAGGTTCAGCTCAGCCGAAAGCTGATCGAACAAAGCGAGCATATCCTCCGTCATGTTCGGTTCATATGCGATATACTTCACGTTGTCCTCCACGATCTTGGTCTTGATGATATCCAGCTGCTTTTCATTCGGCAGCACACCGTATTTTGACAGAATCACCGGATAGACCTGAATGCCGTACGTCTTCTGCCAGTTGCCGAAGCTGGCGGTCATCGAAACGAATTTAATCGTTTTCTTCTCATTTTTCAGCGTGCTGGACAGACTTTGATATTCGGCGTCCAGACGCACCAGCTCGCTTTCCAGCTGGCTGTAATTTTCTTCAAAGTAGCGGCTTTCCTCGACGTAATTCTCGCACAGCCAGTCGCGGATTTCCTTCGCCATGCTCGTCATCGCGATCGGATCCATCCACAACGCCAGATCCTTTTCATTCACGTCGATCGAATCGAAGGCGTCGCCCTTGTAATACGCGCTTTCGACAAACTGCTCGACATCGTTGGCGATGACGCGGGTATAACGTTTAAACGAATAAATCGAATTATTGACGGACAAATCCTTGACCGCCGCCGAACTGGCCGAACGGATTTCCGGCAGCACAAGCTGGAAATACGGCTCAAGCTGGCCGATGTGCAGCACTAAATCGGCGTCCTTGACGCGTTCTTTCAAATCGCCGGCCGCCGTCGCGCGCTGGACGATCATATCGTCCTGCAGACTTTGGATCTCAATCCGGTCCCCGCCGATCTTTTCCAGCAGATATCCTAACGGATAAACCGTATATACTACCTTTTTCTTATCGGTTGCGCAGCCGGTTAAAGAGGTCAGCAGCAAGCCCAGAAGAACTAGAAGAGTAATTTTCTTTCGCATGGATGTTCCTCGCTTCCTTTTAGGATTATAGCATATTCCGGCCTTGAAAAAAACCCTCTTTCCGACAGCCTTTCCTCGTCTGAACTCCCTGTTTAAATCAACCAGCTACGCGGTTGGGATGGAAGCGGCTCGACCTTGCCAAAGCGCCGCGCCAGCCATTGTTTTTCATCAAGCAGTCCCCCCGGCTCCAGGATGACGTTATGCCGCTGGCGGTATAAATCCTGCTTACGATGCAGCTTTAACGGATGGGAACAGGGATGGATCAGGCGGTACA
This sequence comes from Holdemania sp. 1001095H_141210_F2, assembly GCF_015558105.1. Lineage (NCBI taxonomy): Bacteria > Bacillati > Bacillota > Erysipelotrichia > Erysipelotrichales > Erysipelotrichaceae > Holdemania > Holdemania sp. 1001095H_141210_F2. The sequence goes on along the minus strand of NZ_JADNPO010000013.1, from coordinate 77,471 downwards.
GGTAGAAATGCTCAGCCTGATACGCCCGCTGGCGCCAGCTGATCAGGTTGACGGCAAACAGAAACCCGAACACCCCGAGCGTCATCGGATTGCAATTCATCAATCTGACAAATACCAGCGGAATCAGCAGCGCCGATAAACTATACGTCAGCGCCTGAGCCGTTTGATACGGCAGAACGCAATGCCACAGCGACTGCACGATCCGTCCGCCGTCCAGCGGATACAGCGGCAGCACGTTAAACAGAAAAACCGACCGATTGATATCCAGCACCCAGTCAAGCATGACCGGCGATATCCAGCCCAGTTTTGCCAATCCCCCATAAAGCAAGGGAATGACGCCATGCATCGCCAGCCCGCCGGCCAGAATCACCAGTTCCTCCCACGCATCCCTATCGCCGAAATGCTCCAGCGTCAGCGCCAGCCCGAATGGCAGGATCGACAGCTGGCGAATCGGATAATGGAAAAACCACGCCCAGAACGCATGACCGCTTTCATGCAGCGCCAGAATGAAGAAAATGTGGCCGAGCGGCACAACGGCGTGAGAAAAAAAAGCCAGGGCTGCCACCAGGATGGTAAAACCGCTGACTTTGATTTTAACCGGCATCGCCCATCGCCCGCTCCAGTGTAACCGGCTGGCCTTGTTCGCTGAATTCCAGATAGACCGCATCCTGCACCGCGCCCAGAACCGCGCCCTTTAAAATCCGGTCGTTGAGATGGATCTGGACCTGCTGCAGCGCGCCATAGGTCACCAGCACGCCGTTATCCTGCTTCACCATGACAATCGCTCCGCTCTCCTGTTCGCCGATGTATAAGACGACGCCCTCAGCGATGCTCTGCACCTGATTGCCGGAAGCGGGTTTATAATAATGATCCTGAATCAGCTCATAGCTGACCGCCGCCGCGACCGGCTGATCCTTGCCAAACCACTTTTCAAACGGCAGCCAGGCTGATAAAGACTTTAAATGCAGCTTTTCTGAAAGCACTTCGATCTGTTGAAGGACAGGTTCAGGATCCACCCAATGCTGCTTCTCGTTGATCATCCAGCCTAAACCCAGACTGGCCCCAACCATCGCCAGCATGGCCAGACCGTAAATAAGGGTAAATAACGGACTTCCCGGCCCTTCATAGGCGCGCGGACCCGGCGCTTTGCGGCGGGCGGATATGCGTTTTCTGATATGTTTGATCTCACTCATGGCTGATCTCCTCCCCTGATACTACTGTATGCGGACAGGCAAAAGAAAAAGAACGGCGAACCGTTCTTTATTCGTCTTCTGAAGGCAGCGGGTCATAGCGCTCATTGCGGAAACGCACGAGGTTGACGATCACCCGCAGGCTCATAAATACCGGGATCGAGATCATGATCCCGATTGGTCCCAGCAGCATCCCGCCCGCAAACACACACAGCAGCGTCCACAGCGGCGGTACTTGCGAACTGCGGGAATGCACGATCGGCGCGATGATGTAGGCATCGACCATCGACAGCACGCAGATCCCGCCGATTAAGATCAACACCTTCGGCAGCGGTAAGGTGAGCGAAGTCAAAATCCCGATAAAGTTGGCGACTGTCGCGCCGAAATACGGCACGATCAACCCGATGGAGGTCAGAAGCGCGACCGTGACCGCACTCTTATGCCCGATCAGCATGTACAGCAGCGAATATTCGATAAACTTGATCGCCATCAGCATCAGCAGCGAATGCAGATAACCGCTGATTTCCGCGTTCACCGCGCTCAGATAGATCGGCAGTTCCTTGTCAATCGTGCGCGCCAAGCTGAAAATCGTCTTGCGGATCTTCTCAAAGTCAAACAGCACATATACCGAAATGATAAACGCGAACACCGCGTTGGTCAGAAATGAAAGCACCTTGGAAATCAGCTGCGGCAGCAGCGCCGAAAAGTTCGGCAGCCAGCTTTTCGTATCGTTGAGCAGCGTCGTGATCTGCTGGAAAATCCCCGCGACTAAGATGTTCGGCGCGTTTTCATTCATTTCCACATATTGTTGATAGAGCCAGTTCAAGCCGGAAATCATCGAGTTGATCAGCTCGGTCGTCTTGTCGTAGACCATCGGCACGACCATCATCAAGATCCCGATCAACAAAGTAAGCATCCCCAGGCAGACCAGCGGAATCGCAATCCTGCGCGACACGCCCTTCTTCTGCAGAAATTCAATAAACGGATGAACGACATAGGCGATCCCAAACCCGACTAAAAACGGCGTCAGAATCAGCCGCAGCGTCGTCAGCCAGCTCATCCAGACATTCGAGGTCAGGGAAAGGAAGTACAGGATCAGCAGGATCAGCAGAACCTTCAACAAGTTCTTCAGCGACAGCTGTTCTTTAAAATAAGCGTTCATTTTATGCAGCCACCCCATCGGACATCCCTCCCCTGCGTATCTTTATTTTATCATTATCAGGTTCAAAAGAAAACCGAAACAACCGGCTGTGAATCCAAACAAGGATCCCCGAGAAAAAAGGAAAGGACAAAAGAAACAAGATCTTCTGTCCTGATCCGCAGAAATAAGTTAATGCGTTCGGTTTATACTAACGAGGTTCCCCCGTCGACGATAATACGCTGGCCAGTAACATAGCTGGATGCGTCGCTGGAGAAAAACAGGACCGGTCCGCTGACTTCTCCATGCCGGCCCGGACGTCCCATCGGACACTGGGCGCTGTAGCCTTGTAAGAAGGCTTCCGATTTGAACAGCGTGTTCTGCGTCATCTCCGACTCAAACAATCCCGGACAGACAGCGTTGACTGTGATGTTGAACTGCCCGTAGGAACAAGCCATGCCCAGTGTCAAACCGAGCACCGCCGCCTTGGAGGTATTGTAGGCATGACGGATAAACATGTCGTTTTTGTCGCCGATCAAAGCGTTGACCGAGCTGATGTTGACGATCTTGCCATAATTCTGTGCTTTCATGTGCGGAATCACATATTTGCTCATCATGTACATCCCCTTGACGTTGATGTTCATCGAGCGGTCCCAGTCTTCCTGACTCAGCGTTTCAACTCCGCCGCGGACGGCGACCCCGGCGTTATTGAGCAGGATGTCGATGCGGCCGAAATGTTCGATCACGGTCTTGACGGCTTTTTCAATACTGGCTTCGTCGGTGACGTCGCAGCCGACCGGCAACGCATCAATCCCTTTCGCCCGTAATTCCTCGGCTAAGGCTTCCAGCTTATCCTGACGGCGCGCCAATAACGCCACATTGGCTCCTGCTTCGGCATAAGCTCTGGCCGAATCCGCGCCCAAGCCGCTGGACGCGCCGGTGACGACGGCGATTTTTCCTGTTAAATCAAACATCAGTAAACCCTCCTTCCGGACTTTTCAGTCCTCTTGTAACTTCAGTATAACAGGAATTTCCGGATTTGATTCAGGCAGTTATTAAAATCTTTCGTAATTTCACAAGTTAATTGATGGACAATGTAAAAACCGGTATTTTTTGCAAATACCGGTGAATGAAATGCCTTATTGCCCGCTTTTCAGCGCCCGCATTGAGTTGAGAATCGCCAGCAGCGTCACGCCCACGTCGGCGAACACGCCCATTCCCATGTTGCTTTTCCCAAACAGCGTCAGAATCAGGACGCCGATTTTAATCGCCAGAGAGAACACGATATTCTGGCGCAGAATCGCGTGGGTCTTGCGGGATATCTGAATTGCTCTCGCCAGCGCTGCCGGATCGTCCTTCATCAGCACGATATCCGCCGCTTCGATCGCTGCATCGCTGCCGACGCCGCCCATCGCAACCCCCAGATCCGCCCGGGCCAGCACCGGCGCGTCGTTGATGCCATCGCCGACAAACGCCAGCTTTTTTCCTTCCGGCTGCGCCGCCAGAAGCTTTTCAACCTGTTCAACCTTATCCTGCGGCAACAGCTGCGCATAGACGGTATCAATTCCAATCTGGCCGGCAACTGCTTCGGCAACGCTGCGGTTGTCCCCTGTCAGCATGACGGTGTTGCGGATGCCCGCCTGTTTCAGTTGGCGGATTGCAGCCTTGCTTGTGCCCTTGATTACGTCGCTGATCCCCAGCCAGCCCAGATATTCGCTCTCCCGGGCTACATGGATGATCGTACCGATCTCATCGGCCGGCGGGCAATCGATTCCGTGCGCCTGCATCAATTTCTCGTTGCCAAGCGCCAGCTTCCGGCCGTTGACTTCCACCTCGACGCCCTGGCCTGAGATTTCCTGATAATGGCGGATTTTCTGATTGTCAATCGGTTTGCCATAGGCTGCGACAATCGAACGGGCGATCGGATGAGTGGAATAGGCTTCGCCATACGCCGCCAATTCCAATAACGCGTCCGCTTCGGCATGGACCGGCTGAATCCGGGTAACGCTGAACTTGCCCTCGGTCAGCGTTCCGGTCTTGTCAAAGACGACAGTATCGACGTCTTTTAAAATTTCTAAGAAATTGCCGCCCTTCACCAGAATTCCCTGCCGGCTGGCGCCGCCGATGCCGGCGAACAGGCCCAGCGGAATCGAGATGACCAGTGCACATGGACAGGATACGACCAGGAAAGTCAGCGCCCGGTACAGCCAGACGTCAAACGATCCCATCTGAAGCAGAAACGGCGGAATGATCGCGACCAGAATTGCCGCCACGACGACCGTCGGCGTATAAACCCGGGCAAACTTGGTGATGAAACGCTCGATCGGTGCTTTTTTGGAACTGGCGTTCTCAACCAGTTCCAGAATCCGCGATACCGTCGATTCGCCGAATTCTTTGGTGACTTTTACCTGCACGACGCCACTGAGGTTGACCATGCCGGCCAGAATTTCTTCGCCTTTCCGCGCATCCCGCGGCAGACTTTCGCCAGTCAGCGCGCTGGTATCCAGCGACGTTGTGCCTTCGGTCAGAATACCGTCCAGCGGCACCCGCTCGCCCGGCTTAATCAGAATGGTTTCCCCGATCGCTACGGATTCCGGATCCACCCGCAGTTCTTTTCCTTCCCGCAGTACCGTCGCATAGTCGGCGCGGATATTCATCAGCGAACCGATTGATTTGCGCGAGCGGTTGACGGCGTAGGACTGGAACAGCTCGCCGATCTGATAGAACAACATAACCGCGACGCCTTCCACGTAATCGCCGATCGCAAACGCTCCGATCGTCGCCACGCTCATCAAGAAGGTTTCGTCAAACCATTCACCCTGAAAAACGTTGCGGATCGCATTGTAAACGACTTCCCCGCCGATCAGCAGGAAGCTGATCAGGAAAATCAAAACGACATAGTTTTGTTCCTGCAAGAAAATCCCGGCGATCAAAAACACGATGCCCGCCAACAGCCTGGCGTTCTGCCGGAAGAAGCCCGGCTGAGCCGCTTCCGGTTCCGCATTTTTCGCGCCTGCCTTCATTTCCACGACGTCGACTTCCGGCTCCAGTTTCTTAACAACCTCCGCAATCGCAGCGATCAGCTCCGTCCGGTTCACGGACGGCTTGGCATCGACAAGCAGCGTCTGTGTAGAAAAGGTGACCGAGGCTTCCTGCACCTGCGGCAGGACATTCACCGCCCGCTCGATCTTCGCTGCACAGTTCGCGCAGTCCAGACCGGCTAAGCGCAGTTTCAGCTCACCTTTCATTGTCGAATGATCGACTTCCGGCAAGGCTTCATGATTGTGACCACAGCCGCATTCTTCCTCTCCATGATGATGTTCGCGGTCTTCGCCACAGTCACAATGTTTGTGGTGATGTTCGTGATCATGACCACAGCCGCATTCTTCCTCTCCATGATGATGTTCGCGGTCTTCGCCACAGTCACAATGTTTGTGGTGATGTTCGTGATCATGACCACAGCCGCATTCTTCCTCTCCATGATGATGCTCGTGGTCTTCACCGCAGTCACAATGTTTGTGGTGATGTTCATATTTCTGACTTTCAGACGGCAGCGAACTGTGCGGCGCCGCTTCTTTTTTATCCGTCACTTCCACGATGCGGATATCCGGCTCGACCTTCTTCACAGCCTGAATGATCTGTTCTTTTCTGGATTCGCCTTCAAATTCAACAATCATCTTTTTGTGAACAAAATCGACGGTGACCTCGTTCAATCCCTTGATTCTGCCGACCTGACGCTCCACCTTCATCGCACAATTCGGGCAATCCAGTTCCGGCAGCGCATATACTTCTGTTTTCATAGTTTTTTCCTCCAGCTAAAATGTTGGATGTTCCGATCATGGAACAGGGCTGATGAAAACCCAACAGAAATTCCGTTATATATGAATATATGTTCATATGTTTTCTGTTCACATTATAGACTACTCCTATTCTGTTGTAAATAGGAAAAATTATTTTTTGTTATTTTTTTGCTTTCTTTATTTCCCGATGCTTTTTATCTCTGAGACAAAGTAAAAAAGACCGCCGCGGCGATCTTTAACCAAACAATTTCTGGATGATGTTTTTCTCTTTGAATTTCGGCAGCGCTGCTTTCTCGCCCAACAGCCGCTGAGCGATCACGGTGTAGCATTGCGAAGTGATCGTACTGCGCTTGAACGCCATCGGCACGCCGCGGTTGTTGCAGGCGATCAGATTTTCATCCTCATAAACTAACCCGATCACTTCCAACCCCAGCCAGTCCGCCGCTTCCTTGACGCTTAGCGAAATGCCTTTTTCAATGTAACGGGGATTGACGCGGTTCATCACCAGCCGGATCGTCGTCTTGCCTTCTTTTAACAGAATTCCAATCACGCGGTCGCTGTCCTGCAGAGCTGCGATATCCAGCTGCACGACGACTAACGCTTCGTCCGCGCAGCACATTGCATATTGGAAGCCGCGCTCAATCCCGGCCGGCGAGTCCAACAGGATAAAATCGAACTGATCCTGCAGCTGATCGATCACCGTCGTCAGATCTTCCAGCTTTAACCGGCCGATATTGACCGTCCGGCAGGCCGCCATGAGAAAAAGATTTTCACAGCGCTTGTCCTGGATCATCGCCCGGCTCAGGGGACAGCGGCCTTCGACCGCATCCTTCAAGTCATAGAACACGCGGTTTTCCAAGCCCATCATCACGTCCAGATTTTTCAAGCCCAGATCCATGTCGATCATACATACTTTTTTGCCTAATGACGCCAGCGCGATGCCGAGGTTGGCGCAGACCGTCGTTTTGCCGACGCCGCCCTTGCCGCTGGTGATCATGATTACCCTTGCCACACTTCTTCCTCCTTCAAACTCAGACTCATGCATCTCTGATTCTCATAATACACACAGACTTTCGCGAAATTTGTCAGAATCTGCCAGTCGCTGTCTGAAATCTTGACGCGGGCATGATCCAGTCCCATCGCGATCAGCTGGCAGGCGGGATCGAGCAGGCGGATCTGCCCGGCAACTGTGCCCAGGACGATCAACGGCCCGCCGCCGCGCATTTCGATCTGAATCGGCTGGCGCACATCGTGAAGCAATACGGCCGCACCTTCCAACTGAATCACCTCGCCCGCCCGCAGCGGTTCGCGGATCACGGTCAAATCACCTGAGACTTCCGGTTTTTTCTGAACATAGAGTCCCCGGCAGACGCAGCCGGTCGCCTGCAGGATCTCAAACAACTGTTTCAGCCGCTCCGCGCCCGGATCGCTGTCAAAAAAAACTTCGGCCGGATGACCGTCGCGGGTCTTCAGCAGCCGAAGCTTGGCCTCCAGCTCGACGGCCTGATCCTGCCATTGACGGCAGTCCATGCGAATCGTGAGTCCGGAGTTTTGTCCGATTATTTTAACTGTTCCCATCTGAGCTTCTCCCCTTTTCTGCGGATTGACTCCCGCCGAATCTGCAGGGTCTGCCGCTGATCATTCATCCAGATCACAAGCAGGATCGGCGCCAGATTGCCGACAAGCGTCGTTACCAGACGCTTGCTCAGCCATGTCATCAGCGACATCGCCGACAGATTGCTTGCGGTCATATAGAAGTATATCAGAAGCTCTTTGACGAAAATGATCGAAAGTAAGAGAATCATCAGCTCTAATAACGAAGAACTGATATGCTTGCTCCAAATATGAATCAGAAACGCGCACGCCATGCACACCAGCGAGCTGAGCATGAAGTGATCGGCGTTGAGAAAATCAAAAACCATCCCTGCCACAAACGCCATGAACAGCGAATCCAGAAGATTTTTCTGCCGCACCGTCAGCATCAGCGCACAAAAGCCCATGCACGGAATAAAAACTGAATGAATCAACGCGAAATCAAATGGGAACAGCGCCGTGAGGATCATGTCGGCAACTAAGCAAATTCCGATGAAAGCCGCTTCGTAAATCATTGCGAAGCCCCCTGGCGGCGGACGACGCAGACATAGTTAAACGATTGAAAATCCGCAGCCGGCCGGACGTAAATATTCATGCCGACCGCATTGCTCAGCTCCTCGACCTTACTGACCGTGCCGACAAGCAAGCCGGAAGGAAAGACGCCGCCCATACCGCTGGTTACGACGCGCATCTCTTCCGTAACGGTCGCGCCGGAAGTCAACAGCTGCATCACAAAAGCCTGTTCGTTGCTGTCATATTTCACCAAAATGGCATCGACCGTTTTCCCTTCGTCGATCTCAATCTTTACAGACACCTTATTCAGACCGTCTTCCGCAGTGATCAGCTTCACCGTCGAAGTGTGTTCGTTAACCTTCGTTACCTTGCCGACCAATCCCTTCGGCGTGATCACGGCATAGTTTAGCCCGACCCCGTCGGCGCTGCCGACGTCGATCGTCAACAGGTTGTTCCAGGCTTCCTGAGTGCGCGAAAGCACGGTCGAGGGAATCAGATCGTAATCCGAAACGATCGTTTTCAAGTCCGCGATCTGTTTCAGCTCCTCGATCTGCCGCTCGGCTTCCGCCAGCTGCCCCTGCAGCGAAGAGATCTGATCGACCTGGGTGCGAAGCAGGTCGTTTTCCTGACGGACCTGCCACAGCCGTGAGAATGAGGTAAAGAAATCCGTCACCGTCGTGACCGGATAATCAATCAACGAATATTTAAGCATGGAAAAGACGTTATACCCCTGCCGGCTGATTTCACTGAACGGGGTCGTTACGCTGACGACGTTTAAAATTAACGACAAGGACAGCGAAATGCCAATCAGCCAAAGCAGTATTTTTTGAAAACGATTCAGTTTCATTTTATCACCTGCGTCTATTATACGGTGATTGCCCCCGAACTTCAATCTAATAATCCATGGGCGCGGAAGCTGAAATACTGCGTGGTTCCGACGATTAAATGATCCAGCAGCTCGATTCCGATCAGCTCGCCGGTTTCTTTTAAGCGCTGGGTAATGATCCGGTCGGCCATGCTTGGGGTCAGATCCTGCGACGGGTGATTGTGTACAACCAACACACGGCAGGCCGAGGCCAGCAGCGCTTCCTTAAACACCTCGCGGGGATGGACGATGCTGGCGTCCAGCGTACCTTTGAACAACAGCCGGTGCTCTAAAATGTGGTTTTTCGCGTCGAGATAGATCGCTAAAAAGTGCTCCTGCTGCTTGCCGCCGATTTCCCGTCCCAGCCAGGCCATCAGCGCCTCCGGATTGGAAACGACGTCGATATCGCGGGTTTGTTCCTCGCTGATCCGCCGCGCCAGCTCAAAACACGCTAAAATCTCCAGACCGCGGACCTGGCTGATGCCTTTGATCTGCGTCAGCTCTTTGAGCGTCAGCCGGGACAGACCGCTGACGCCCTGACTGCGCTGAAGCAGCTGGTCGGCGATCATCAGACTGGACGCTCCCGGCACGCCGCTGCGTAAAATCAGCGCCAGAATTTCCTTGTTGGAACAGTGTTCAATTCCCTGCTGCAGCGCTTTTTCGCGCGGCCGTTCCTCACAGGGCATTTCTCTTACGGTTGTGATGTACATCCCTCCAATACCGATGCGGTCTGACCTTGGCTTAGCTGCTGCCGTTGAGTTTCGTTGAGCGAACAGGCGCGTTCCATCCATTCGTAATCCAGATCGATCATCCGCTGGCGGCACTGGCGGGTGACTTCCGGATCGAGACTGACGCCGACGGCGACGATCTGGTATTCACCGCGCGTATAGGTCACGGGCGTAAATCCGTCCTGTTCTAAAAACGCTGTCAGCTCACGCACGGAGCTTTCCTGCGCGAACACCCCGGCCTGAATCCAGCTCAGCGACGATGATCCCTGATCGTCGGAAATCACCGGCGCCGCCGATTCCGGCTGCGTGCCGGGCGTGACGGTGACCTCCAGCGAATCCTCGGGCGCCGAGCTTGTTTCACTGATCCGCGCAAACAATCCGAAATACAGAACGCAGAAGCCCAGCGACAACAAGACGGCCATCATGGTTACAATCGAACTTTTTTTCATTTGGCTTCACCTCTGGTATCAGCCTATGAGAAACATGACCGGTTCAGTCAGACCGCTCACTTACAATATTCGCTGAAAATTCGATTTTGCCTGCCTCAAATACGAAAAAAAGGAGATTTTTTCCTATTTTTCTCCTTTTTCCGTCTTTTCTTTCTGAAACAAGCTTGTTTTTAAGGCTTCCGGGTCGGCGGACGCCGCCAGCGCCAGCGTGATGATCTGCGCCAGCAGCGGTTCGATTTTCTCCGGTTTGCCCTGGTGATCGTCAAACTGAACCTGTTCGATCAGTTCCGCGCTGGTCACGGCCAGTTGTTTGATCGCACTATACCGTTCCATGCGCGCGCTCCTTTTCGTTCCGTTCTAAAATCATCGCCACGGCCTGAGCGAACGCGCCTTCCTCGCAGCTCCCCAATACGTGATCGACCTGTTTTTTAACCGCCTCCACGGCATTGGACGGCGCAAACGACAAGCCGGCTTCCGCCAACATTTCCCGATCGTTGTTGCCATCGCCGATCGCCGCCAGCGCCTGCAGCGGAATACCGTGACGACCGCACAGCTGCTTCAGCGCCAGCGCCTTGTGCACGCCTTGCGGTGTAACGTCGAGAAACCCCGGGCCGGAGCGCGTCAGGGTCACATCCTTCAGGACGGCGCGGGCCTGGAATTCAATGTCATCCAGCTGCTGCGGATCGCCGGTCAATCCCGCCATACACGCCGGTTTTGTCATGTAGGAAAAGAAATCGGAACCGACGACGAGAAAATCAATTCCGACGACAGTGCGGTCGCTGTCTAATGAAGCATCGTAGCCGTCGGCGACCATCAGATCTTCCTGCTGCACCGCCAGCGTCACGCCTGGATGCGCGTCGGAAAACTGCTTCAGCGTTTTTATTTGCTCGAGGGTTAAGCTGTGCAGCACCGTGCGGATACCGCGGCGGCAGTCGATCAGCTCCGCCCCGGCGGAGGCAATGATCATTCCGCCTTTTTCCCGCATATCCAACTGCGCTTCCAGCTTACGCACCCCGGCATAAATCCGCGCCGTCGCGAGAACCAGTTCGACGCCCTGACTGCGCAGCGTATCCGCCGCCTTCAGATTCACCTCAGGAATCGCGTAGGTTTGATGAGAAAATAAAGTATGGTCAATATCAGACGCTAACATTCGGATCATAGACTTCGCTCCTTGCTTCACAGGTTTTGCCCGTCTGTCCTTAGGACAGGGTCATTCAACCGCAACTCTGCTTTTCACTATATCATAAAATTCCGCCGGCGCGAAGCCCTGCACTTCCCTCAAATGTAAAAAATCCTGAAGCTTTAATCAAAGCAGTCAGGATTTCTTGATTCTGTTTTAGGCAACGATCTCGCCGTTGATCAGAACCGTGCGGACCGTCGTGAACATTGCCAGCGGATCGCCGTCGGTGATGACGATATCCGCGTCCTTGCCGACCTCTAACGAACCCACCCGGTCGGCGATGCCCAGATGCTTCGCCGGATTGATCGTGATCGCTTTCAGCGCTTCGGTGTGATCCATCCCGGATTTAACCGCCAGTCCCGCCGACATCGCCAGATATTTTAGCGGCACGATCGGGGCGTCCGTCACGATCGAAACCTGCAGCCCGGCCTTGCTTAAAACGCCCGGAGTCGTAAACGTCATGTTGCGGATTTCAAACTTGCTGTTGGCGTGCAGGTTTGGCCCGACAGCCAGCGGTACGTTGGCCGCCTGCAGCTGCGGCAGGATGAACTGACCTTCTGTCACATGTTCCAGCGTCAGCTTCAAATCGAATTCCTTCGCGATCCGGATTGCCGTGCAGATATCGTCTGCCCGGTGAGCGTGCGCTTTGAGCGGCAGCTGTTTGCGCACGACCGGCAGCATCGCGTCCAGCTTCATGTCGAAAGCCGGGCGTTTGCTCGGATCCTGACGGGCCTCGCTGAGTTTCATTGAATATTCGTTCGCTTTAAACAACAGCTCGCGCAGCTTCGCCGCCGTCGCCATCCGGGTGTTGTTGTTTTTGCCCTGGTAGCAGCGCTTCGGATTTTCGCCGAAAGCGCACTTCATCGCGACAGCTTCCTTGACGATCATCTCGTCGACGCAGGTGCCGACGGTCTTCACAGCCGCAAACGTCCCGCCGACCACATTCGCGCTGCCCGGCCCGGTGCCGATTGTCGTGACGCCGGCTGCGGCCGCCTCCTTAAACGAAGGATCGAACGGATTGATCGCGTCAATCCCGCGCAGCTGCGGCGTGATCGGATCGGTCGATTCGTTGGTGTCGTTGCCCTCGAAGCCGATTCCGTCTTCATACAAACCGATGTGGCAATGGCAGTCGATAAACCCAGGGTACACCTGCAGGCCTGTCGCGTCGATGATCTCGCAGCCTTCCGGAACTGTTAGGTGTTCCCCGATCGCCGCGATTTTTCCATTATCAATTAAGATATCCGCAATGACCGGACCTTCGCCAGCCATCGTGGTAACCAGTCCATTTTGAACTAACCGCATGTCTTACGCCACGACCTTTCCGTCGATGATGACGATTTCCGGCTGTGCCGAAACCTCAAAGCAACTGCCTTCCATGACCAGAATGTCCGCATCCTTGCCGATTTCCAGCGAACCGACGCGATCCTCAATGCCGATATGCTTGGCGGCGTTGATTGTGATCGCTTTTAACGCATCCCACTCCTTCATGCCGGATTTGATCGCCAGACCGGCGCACAGCGGCAGATACTGCTGCGGAATTACCGGCGAATCGGTGATAATTGAAACCTGGCAGCCGGCGTTCGCCAGTATTCCCGGAGTTTCAAACGTTTTGTTGCGCAGCTCAAATTTGCTCGCATGGGTCAACGACGGTCCGACCGCCATCGGCACCGGTTCGTCCTTCAGCTCGTCGACAATCAGATGCCCTTCCGTTACATGTTCCAGCGTGATCTTCACATTGAATTCCTGCGCGATCCGCAGCGCCGTGAAAATATCGTTGGCCTGATGCGCGTGGGCCTTCAGCGGCAGCTCGCCATGCAGCACCGGCCGCAGCGCTTCCAGCTTCATATCGTAAGCCGGCAGCTTGCTTTCATCGCTGCCCGCGGCCAGCACCTTGCGGTCGTATTCTCTGGCCTTCAAAAGCATTTCGCGCAGCTTGGACGCGGTCGACATCCGGGAATAGTTATTCTTATCTTTATAACAACGCTTCGGGTTCTCGCCAAACGCGCATTTCATCGCGACTTCCTTTTTGACGATCATCTTATCGACGCGCTTGCCGACTGTCTTGATCGCCGTAAACGTACCGCCCAGCACATTCGCGCTGCCCGGTCCGGTGCAGACGGTTGTGATGCCGGCCAGCGCCGCTTCACGGAACGTCGGATCCATCGGATTGATGCCGTCGATCGCGCGCAGCTGCGGCGTCAGAATATCTGTCATCTCATTGCAGTCGTCGCCCTCAAAACCGATCCCGGAGCCATCCAGGCCGATATGGCAATGCGCCTCGACAAAGCCTGGATAAACATTTTTATCCGTCGCGTCGACGATCTCGCAATCCTGCGGCACGATCAGATTTCGACCGATCGCCGTGATTTTGCCCTTGTCTGCCAAGATGTCCGCAATATACGGTTCTTCATGAACCGCGTCGTGCACCCATCCATTTTTAATACAAATCATAGTTCACCCTCATTTCTTTCAATAGGTTCATTATACAAAATTTTACAAAAAATGAAAGTGATAAAGGCAGAATTTCATCACTTTCATTTCATTTACATTCAATACAAAGAAACTCAAAGTTTACTTCCTTTCGATCTCACACCACGTTTCCAATTCCGGATTAACGATTTCCCAAAGATCGTTCCAACGCGTGGGTAAACAGCTCCAGAAAGCGCAGAACGTCAACGTCGATCGCCATCTGATGATCCTTCTGTGAGTCGTTGAGCCGCGTCAGATCAGCGACGGTCCGGCCCCGTCCGGCGGCCTCTTCCAGCTCGACCTTGAGGTTGACCGGCAGCGTTGTCATCAGATCCGGATGCAGCGCGGCGGCTGCGGCCAGCGGATCGTGGAGCGGACAGCCGGCCAGACGGCGCTTATCAGTTTTGTAATAGTCGAGATAAAACTGCATCAGCCCGCCGATTAATTCCGAAGCCGGCGTCTTCAAGGCGCGCAGATGATCAATATGCGCCTGATCATACAGCGTCTTCAGCGTCACGTCCAGTCCCACCAGCACCAACGGCAGCCCGCTGGCAAAAACCTCGGCCGCCGCTTCCGGATCGACGCGGACATTGGCTTCCGCAAACGGTGTTTCATTCCCGGCCACCGTCAGCGCCCCGGCCATGCAGACAACCCGGCCAATCCGGTTTTTGAATTCCGGCTCCCGGCGCAGCACCTCCGCCAGCGTCGTCAGAGGACCGGCCGTCAACAGCGTCAGTTCCGCTCCATACTGCCGGGCGGCTTCCAGAATAAATTCCACAGCCGGCTGAGGCCGGACAAGATCCGGATCCGGTTCAATCAGCGCTTTGCCAAATCCATATTCGCCATGCACAACCCGGCACATCGGTGTCGGCGCAAAGTCGGTTTGGGTCAGGGGATGAACCGGTCCTGCATAAACCGGAATATCGGTTCGGCCCAGCGCTTTTAACAAGGTTTCCGTATTTTCCAATGCCTGCTTTTGAAACACATTGCCATAGGTGCAGGTCACGCCGATCACCTCTGCTGCCGGATCGCCCAGCGCATAACTCAGCGCCAGCGCGTCGTCGATGCCGGTATCCAAATCCAAAATTATTTTCATAACGGATCCTCCTTGTTTTCCTGGTTTCATTTTAAGCCCGTTTGTGCCTGACCGCAAGTTCTAGCTGAATTTCCTTTTCCGGCCAGATCGTTTTCCTTTCTGCCCAATCCGGATTCACTGCGTTCCCATCAAGAAAACGCCGGCGGCAGCCGGCGTTGATCATCTTCCTTGATTCCTGATTTTAGAACGAAAGCATCTTCATGCCGTTTTGTTTCTTCGGCTTGTGATCGTCATCTTCTTCATCCTGATCCTGCGGCAGGACGCTGACCTTCACCTCGATCACCTTACGGGCGTCAGTCTGCGTCACTGTGACGACCAGATTTTTATATGTGAATGATTCGCCGACCTTCGGAATCCGTTCCAGCTCATGGATAACCCAGCCGCTGACGGTGATAAAGTCGTAATCTTCCTCATCTTCCAGACCAAAGAATTCAAACATATCGTCCAGATCCATGTCGCACTCGATCAGATACGTGTTCGGATCCAGTTCCTTGTAATACTCCTTGACCTGATCGTGTTCATCGTAAATTTCACCGACCAGTTCTTCCAGAATATCTTCCAGCGTGATGATGCCGGCGGTCCCGCCGTACTCGTCCAGCACGACCGCCATATGAGTTTTGGAGCTTTGCAGCTGTTTGAGCAGCGTGGATATCTTGACGTGCGGGCTGGTATATAACAACGTCTGGGTAATTGATTTGAACGTGCCCATGTGGTTGTAGTATAAATTGTAGAAATCCTTTTCGTGAATGACTCCGACGATATTGTCAATCGAGTTTTCATAGACCGGCAGACGCGAAAAATTGTTGTTGCGGAACATCAGCTCGATCTCATCCAGCGAATCCGTAACATCGACCGCAACCACGTCGACCCGCGGCGTTAAGATATCCTTGACGTCCAGATCGTTGAATTCAATCGCGGCGCAGATCAAATCGCTTTCATGGGCTTCCAGATCCCCTTCGTTCTGTGCTTCCTCAACGATGGTCAACAGTTCCTCCTGCGTCATCGAATCGTCGTTTTCAACTTTAAACAACATCGAAAGCAGCTTCTTCCACAAGCTGAACAGGAAGTTGATCGGGGTTAAGAGCGTCTGGATAAACCCGATCACCCCCGCAACCGCCATCGCAAACTTCTCCGGCGTTTCCTTCGCAATGCTTTTCGGTGAAATCTCGCCGAAAATTAAGATCACGACCGTCATGACCGCGGTCGACAGACTGACTCCGGCGTCGCCGAAGCCCAAATTCTGCACGAACAAAACCGTCGCCAGCGACGAAGCCAGAATATTGACCACGTTGTTGCCGACCAGAATCGTGGATAACAACCGGTCGTAGCCGTCCGCCAGCTCCAGCGCTTTCTGCGCCTTGCGGCTGCCGGCCGAAGCCATATTTTTTAATTTTATTTTATTGATACTGGAATACGCCGTTTCAGTCGCCGAGAAAAAACTCGAGCAAAAGACCAGAATGGCTAAAATTCCAATCAGCGTCATCGTATTACTCATCTTACCTCTCTCCTTTTTTATCCTTCTGATTTATTTCTGATTTCACTCTCAGAATCGGATAACATGATATCGGATGAACATTCTGATCCTTGACAGTTTCATCCAAATCGGAGATGGCAGGTGCCCTGACTTAACCGTGGGGTGGGGCAAATCGTCCAACGAAAACACATCCTTTCATTTCAATTCACACTATGAGCTTTGCGTCTCTCATAATGACACAGCAGGGTTGCCGCCTTGGATCCGCGAAAGGGATCCGATCAGTCTCATTTCAGCGGCGGCGCCCTTCGTGCGTCGCTGCCATTCAGTCTGCTTCAGCGCTTCATCCGCCCACTTATGGCAATGAAATTTTCCTCACTGATTTTTTGAATTATAGCATGAACTGTTTCCCGGCGCAATGGTCCTGGCATTCAAAATAATGAAAAAGCCTTTATCTGCGCGCTTTTCAAACAATTTACGAAGTTGTTTTCGAGTTAATCATCCATACGCAGAACAATCCGGAAGATCGCAGTTTGCCCATTTCTTCATAAATCCTTTATTTTTCTTTACGAAGTCTTAAAGGATGAAACGCCGGAATTGGGGTACAATAAAGACAAGAACAGGAGGGATACGCGATGGCGAAACATCGGCCGCTGAATTTGAAAAATCTGATGCTGGTACTGATCCCCAGTTGTCTGATTTTATTCATCATCTGCTACCTTCTGGGAAATTCTTACGGCTTCCTGCACCAGCTGTTCCACTTCTAAATTAGAACCACGGTTTGTCCTCCATGCGCACCGCACAATCTTCATAAAACGTTATAAAACGATGGGCTGCCCCATCGTTTTCAGTTTATTCCATGCGTTGGGCACGGTTGAACAAAAACAGGCCGATGACAAACATCACCGCAAGAATCGCAATCGCCCCATTGGCGCTGCCAGAGATCTGCGCTGTCAGACTGACCAAAGCTGTGCCCAGAAAGGCTGCGCCTTTGCCGCAGATGTCGAACAGGCCGAAGAATTCTCCGGCGTTTTCCGGCGGGATGATCTGCGCAAAATAGGAACGTGATAGCGCCTGGATGCCGCCCTGAAACAAGCCGACGCACACCGCCAGCACCCAGAATTCCCATTGCTTATCCAACTGAATCGCAAAGAGTGCAATGCCGGTATACGCGAAAATGCAGAGCTGGATCAATCTGGCGTTGTTGATCTTGCGGGCCAGCCAGGCAAACACCAGCGCGCTGGGAAACGCAACGATCTGCGTTACCAGTAACGCCACTAACAAGCCCTGAGTATCCAATCCCAAGGCGCTGCCATACGCGGTTGCCATGTCGATGATCGTATAGACGCCGTCGATGTAAAAGAAGAACGCGATCAGAAACAGAAAGATTTTCCGATGTCTGCGGATTTTGCGGAACGAATCGGCTAACCGCCGGAAGCTGCCGCGAAGCTTATCCTTCTGCACATCTTCAACATAGTATTTCTGCTTGTAGTTTTTTAACAGCGGCAGCGTGCAGCCCAGCCACCACAGGGCGTTGATCACAAACGCCAGAATCATCGCCGTCATGATCGTCATCGAAAACTGTTCGTAAAACAGCACAAAGACCAGACTGATCACAAACGGAATGCAGCTGCCGATATAACCCCACGCATAACCATGCGAGGACACCCGATCCATCCGCTCGGGCGTCGTGACGTCCGAAAGCATCGAATCGTAAAAGATCAGGCTGGCGGAATAGCCGACCTTGGCCACGATGTACAGAATCAAAAATACTCGCCATGAGGTCGGAATCCACAACGCCGCCAGCGCGCACACGCCGACCATCACGCACAGTGCGAATATTTTCTTCTTGAGGCCCTGATAATCGGCCAGCGTGCCCAGCACCGGTCCGCTCAGCGCCACGATCAGCGTTGAAACGGAAGCGGCATAACCCCAGTACGCCAGATAATCGACTTCCGCAATCCCCGCGCTCTGGCAGAGAGAATTGAAGTAGATCGGCATAATCGTCGCGACTAACAGAATAAACGCGGAATTGCCGACGTCGTATAAAATCCATTGTTTCTCCAAGGCTGTGAGTTTCTTATTTTCCATGTTGTCCCCCATTGTTCATCCTCTACTCGTAGTCTTCGTCATACCACGGATCCAGCGGTTTTTGAGTGTTCAGCGTCGCGACGTATTCGCGGATCAGACGCACGGACAGCACTGCGGCTTCGTCCATCCCCGCCATTCGCTGCTGGATAAAATCAGCGCAGCGCGGATTCGGCTCGCGGTTGATGATCAGGCCGCCTTCGCTCTTGCGGACTCCGACCAAGCCCATCACTCCGAGAATGAAATTGCGCTTTGCCGCGCCGGGAGCGACAAACAGATCCAGCAAGCCGGTCATCGT
Organism: Holdemania sp. 1001095H_141210_F2; assembly: GCF_015558105.1. NCBI lineage: Bacteria > Bacillati > Bacillota > Erysipelotrichia > Erysipelotrichales > Erysipelotrichaceae > Holdemania > Holdemania sp. 1001095H_141210_F2. The sequence continues at coordinate 58,593 of NZ_JADNPO010000013.1, read as the reverse complement.
CTTGAGCGATTGTTCGATATCGCGCGGACGGACGTCAAAGAACGGCGCGATCACCTGGCAGCACGCGGGCGAAATCGTCAGATGCTCCGTCGAGCGGGTGCGCAGCGGATCCTTGCCCTGCGCGACCATCAGCGCCCGATCCCATTCCGACTCGATCTCGCTGTGGCTCAGCCCGGATTCTTCCTGAAACGCAAAGATCGCCGGATGATTCAGGCTGTCCAGCACAAAGTGATTGATAAAGCCCAGAATATAGGCCAGCGCCGCCTCCGGATCCACGCTCTGACGGATCAGGGTGCGGGCGTGTTCAAAGAACGGACGGCCCGGTTCATGGTGCATCGCATAGCCTTGTTTTTTTATTGGCGCCTGACTTAAAGGTTTATAAAAGAAAAGCAGATCCGGTCCGTGCAGACCGATGTTGTAACAATCTAAATGTGAAATGATCCGTTCACGCAGCGCAGGCTCCAGCTGATCCAGAACCTGACGGCCGTAAACGGCATGTGTATAAGTTGCTGGCATACTTCTCCCCCTGACATTTTTCGACCTTATTATATCATGGATCCCCGGCCGGCACTGTTTCTTTTCTGTCAATTATGGCAGAAATCGAACATCTGATTGAGATCTGACGACACAACAGCAGAATTTGCGTTTTCTTCAAGTTGACATTCAGCCTGATCTGTTTGTCGTACTCCCGAAGTTTTCCTGTTCCGCCGGCGGCAGAAATGCTACAATGAAGCCAAACAAAGAAAGGAGCGCAGAATGAGCATTTCGTTATTTGATTTTCTGCAGCAGCTGACCCACAGCCTGCCGTTATTGATCACCGTGATCTTAACGATCGGCGTAATTCTGGTCAACGGCTGGACGGACGCGCCCAATGCGATCGCAACCTGTGTATCGACCCGTTCGATGTCGGCCCGCAGCGCCGTGCTGATGGCGGCATTCTTCAATTTTCTGGGCGTGCTGTTTATGACGATGGTCAACGCTACGGTCGCCGAAACAATTTACAACATCGCGGATTTCGGCTCCGATCCCCAACAGGCGCTCATCGCGCTGTGTGCGGCGTTGTTCGCGATTGTCAGCTGGGCGGTGCTGGCGTGGAAATATGGCATTCCGACCAGCGAAAGCCACGCCTTAATCGCCGGGCTGTCGGGGGCGGCGATCGCCCTGCACGGCGGTTTGGGCGGGATTAATGGATCAGAATGGATCAAGGTTCTTTACGGGCTGGTGCTCTCGACAATTCTGGGTTTCACGCTGGGCTGGCTGTGCGTGAAGCTGGTTGAAGCGCTGTGCCGCAAATTGGACCGGCGGCGCACGAATTCGTTTTTCCGCTATGCGCAGATCGGCGGCGGGGCGGCGATGGCGTTCATGCACGGAGCGCAGGACGGCCAGAAATTCATGGGTGTTTTCCTGCTGGGCGTCTTTCTCGCCAGGGGCAGGCGCATGTCGAATCCTTCGTGATCCCGCTGTGGCTGATGATTCTGTGTTCCGCCATCATGGGTTTAGGCACCAGTATCGGCGGTTACCGGATCATCAAATCCGTCGGCATGGACATGGTTCGTCTGGAAAAATATCAGGGCTTCGCAGCGGATACCGCGGCGGCGCTGTGCCTGTTGGTTTCCTCACTAACCGGTGTTCCGGTCAGCACGACCCACACCAAGACGACGGCGATCATGGGCGTCGGCGCGGCGCGGCGGCTGTCCAACGTCAACTGGGGCGTCGTCAGAGAAATGGTAATGACCTGGGTTCTGACCTTTCCAGGATGCGGATTGATCGGCTTTCTGATGGCGAAGTTGTTCTTTATTCTCTTTTAATGGAAGGAGTTGTTTATGGGCAAACAATTTGATTATTTCAACGCGTTTCTGGAAATGGGCCGGCATTCGTTAAGGGCTGGGGAGTTGTTGAAGGAAACGCTGGAAACGTATGACCCGGCTGTGCTCAAGGAGCGGATGGCACAAATTCATACTGTGGAACACAGTGCGGATACGCTGAAGCATCAGCTGACCGATCAGCTGATCCGCGAATTTCTGCCGCCGATTGAACGTGAGGACATCATGGAGCTGTCCGATGTGATCGACGATTTGACCGACGCGATCGAGGACGTTGTGATCCGGCTGTATATGTATAATATTCATCAAATCGACCCGCCGGCGCTGCAGTTCTGCGGCTTGATCATCGAGTGCATCCGCACGCTGCAGCAGGCGCTCGAAGAGTTCCGGCATTTCAAAAAATCCACGACGCTGGAAGATCTGATCCGCAGAGTTAACGAACTGGAGGAGAACGGCGACCGGCTGTATGCCGAAACGATGCACGAACTGTTCGCCACGCCGCAGGATCCGCTGGCAATCATGGTCTGGATGGAAATTTATGAACGGCTGGAAAAGTGCTGCGACCGATGCGAGGATGTGGCGAAGGCGTTGGGCCGCGCGGTGCTCAATAATTCATAGTCAAAAGACTCAGCTTCCATAACCTCTGGAAACTGAGCCTTTTTCTTTCTGTAATCTTATCCGTTATTATAAGGATCACCGGTGATGCGGCGTTTTTTCAATCGTGCACAGCCGGCGTAAAATCACAGATCTCAAACGATCCGGATTATTTCGCCTGCCACTGTATTTTTCCCTGACTGATCGTCATCCAGCTGCGGACATCCTTAAGCTTCTGCGGCGGCAGCGTAAACAAGTCCTGATCGCAGATCGTAAAGTCCGGCAGGGCCCCGACCTGAATTACGCCCTTGCGGCCTTCCTCAAAGCTTTGCCAGGCTGCGGTTTCAGTCATGCAGCGCAGCGCCGCTTTCAGAGAGAATCCCTCCTTTGGGCGGTAGCCGCTCGCTTCGGGATGGCGCAGATCCTTGCGCGTAACCGCACAGTACAGATTCGCAAATGGATTGAGATCCTCTACCGGACAATCCGTGCCGAACGAAACCGCCACGCCGCGCTCAGCTAATGAACGGAAGGCATAGGAAGTCTGCGCCAGTTCGTTTCCCACCCGCTGCGCGACGATATGTTGATCATAGTGAAGGAAGATCGGCTGAACCAGCGCCGCGGTATGCGTGGAGGCAAACCGGTCGATCAGCGCAGAATCGGTGATCTGGCAATGTACGATTCCATGCCGCAGCGGATTATCCGGACATGTCCGGTTCACGTGTTCAAACGTATCGAGCACCATTTCAATCGCCGCATCGCCGATCGCATGGCAGACGCATTGCAGTCCATGGGCATGCGCCAGTGACACCAGCGCGTCCAGCTGCACGCGGGTCATCGTCGCAATCCCCCGTGTCGATGGATCGTCGGCATACGGCTGACGCATCCAGGCTGTCCGCGCGCCCAACGAGCCGTCGGTCAACAATTTCAGCGGGCCGAACACCAGCACCTCGTCCGGCGGCGTTTGTTTCCTGATTTCCAGGTAACGCATTAATGATTCGGGATCGGTCAGCGTGCACTGCAGAACGACCCGCACCGGCATCCGGTCTTCCGCGCGCAGCTGGCGATAAGCCTCGAGCATCAGATCCAGGTTTTCACTGGTAATGTCATTGGAATGCACAGTCGTCAGCCCCGCCCGGGCCGCCGCGTCCAACGCCAGCGCCAACCGCTCCTTGATCTGGTCCACCGTCAGCGGCGGATCCAGCGGCTTTAACAACAGCATTGCGTTTTCGCGGAAGATTCCGGTCGGACAGCCTTGCTCGTCAACGTCGATCTGACCGTCCTGCGGCTGAACGATCGCCCCGGTGAAGCCCAGCCGCTGCAAAGCGCATGTGTTTACACAGGCAATATGTCCGCAGGCCCGTGTCAAAACCACCGGCACGCGCGTGCTGATGCGATCCAGATCCGTGCGGTTTAAGATCCGGCCTTCCGCAAAATAATCATGATTCCAGCCTCGGCCATGGATCACGCTGAAATCCGGATGTGCCAGAATATAATCCCGGCTGAGGGCAACAACCTCCTCAATCGAGGCAGCATTCTGCAAGTCGATGTTCTGCAGCGTGCAGCCCTTGTTGTAACAATGCAGATGCGTGTCGCACAATCCCGGCAGGACCAGCCGGCCCTGCACGTCGATGACCTGATCACTCTTTTGGCACCGGGCTTTTACCTGCGCGTCGGTGCCGACCGCCAGAATTTGAGATGAGTCAAAGAGCACGGCACTGGCAAATTGATCGCCGCCCAGCCAGATTTTCGCATTTCGTAAAATCGTTCGCATTTTCTTTCTCCTTTTCGCTATCGTGAGAGCAGGTCATCGCAGAAAAAAATCAGCGGTTCCCCAACCTCTGATTCCAATTTCTTTCCTTCAAACAGGAATGCAGTGAGCCCCACCAAGAGTTGTTGGCGATTCTAAATCACTGATTGATAAGCCGATGTTTATCAATGAAGTAATGATACACAATCCTGTAAAAAAAGTCAATCATTCGTGTAAGAAGAAAGCGTCATAAATCAGACGCTCATTTAATTTCTTTCATTTTCTTACATTTTGTTTCATTCCGTCAATTCGAAGTTTTCGGATCCAGAATCTTTTCCGCAAATAACTGGAATTGCAGCCCGACGTGCGGCACCACTTCGCCCTGAGCGATCATGTCCAAAAACATCCCGCGCGTAACCTTGCGTGTCGCGACCACTTCTTCCGGCTGCAGCGACAGTTTTGCCGCGTCAAATTCCTGATCACAGCGATACAAATCGACAATCGCACGCCCCTTCACGACCGTGCCGATGTAGACCAGCGCTTCCGGGCTGCACCGCAAGCCAACTTCCTCGCGCAGTTCGCGGCAGGCGCCTTCCCGGCTTGTTTCGCCAGCCAGCACCGAACCGCCGGTCATTTCCCACAATAATCCATGGGGTTTATCAGGATGGCGCTGTGTCAGCAGCAGCTCCCCCTGCCGGTTCACCGTCCAGATTTCCACGACCAGATGATACTCGCCTTCCGCCATCGGTTCCCCGCGGCGATGTTGACGGCCAAGCTTTTGCCGATCCCAGGTATAGCAGTCCCACATTTCCATAATCGAAAACTCCTTTACTTTACCGTAAGCTGATTCTTGCCTTACCCTTTCGCAGCATACAAAGCTTCGTCAGCGTGGCGAAAGCATTGCAGCGCCGATTCGCCCGGCTGCTGGCGATGAATCCCCAGGCTGAGCGTCATCGGGAACTGCGGGAACAAGTCCATCATCCGCTGGCTGAACTGGTTCTGCAGCCGCCGCAGCATCACTTCCGGCTCCTCGCTTTGCGGCTGCTTCAGCACCAGACAAAATTCATCGCCGCCAAAGCGGTAGGCATGCATGAATTCCGGAGTTTCATTTAACAATTTTCCAACGTACCGCAGCACCTCATCGCCGGAAAGATGACCGAGCTGATCATTGATTTGTTTGAAATCATCAAGATCCAACAAGACGAGCGTGTAATCCCGCTCCGTTTCCAATTCTTCAAAGCAGCGGTTCAGCGCGATCCGGCTGCCGACTCCGGTCAGAGCGTCATGACTGACTTCCCGCTCTAACGAAATCCGCTCCGCATCCCTGCGCCGGCTGATCTGTTGACGGCGGCGCTGGAATTCCAGCAGCTCCCAACAGGCAGCCAGCGTACCTGCCTGCACCATCAGGCAGATCAGAATATCGCTGAAGTAATACGCGGTGACGATCTTGTCCGGATCCCAGGAAGGCATAAACGCGCTGAGAACACATAACGCCATCCCCGTTGCCGCAATCACGACCGTCAGCCGCTTGCGCTCATATAAGGTTGTCAGCAACGTCGGCAGCACAAACATCATATAAACAGAACTGAACGCCCCGTGGATGACCGTGATGACAAAACACAGTAGGGTCATCGTCAGCGACACAAGTCCATCCTTTTTCGTTTCTTCCCAATGCCGGGTATTGATCAGCCGCCGGCAGCCCAGCACCAGCGTTGCGTTGATCAATGTTGGAACCGCGATATAGCGAAGCAGATATTCCGGCACAGTGCAGCTGATCAATGCCGCGGCGTTCAAGACAAAAAACAATAGAATCTCCGCCGCAGCCGTTCCCGCCGCCAGCACCGCGCACACCCGCCAATGCAGATTCCGCCAGTACGTTGAAAGCTGGCGTTCCTGTTTCTCAATTTCCGACAGTATCTGTTTCTCTTCCACGCACAGCTTCCTCCTGTCTTTTGCTCTAAGTTTATCACACTCCACAGCCTGTTCTCAAGGAATTTCCAGCTTCCATCCCACTTCCCCTTCCGCTTCGATCCGCCGCTTCGGCTTTTTAGGCTTCGCCATGCGCTGCTTTCGCTGAAACGCCAGCCTTTTTCAGCATGACGGATCGAACAAGAACCCGCAGCCGGACTTTACTGTCTTTTTCAACTCCTTTGGATCGGATGCCTGTTCGGTTATACCTGCGCTTCTTGCCTGCGCAAGGAAATGTATTGCATTGCCATAGTGGGTCTCTCTGCCGGTGCTGGCAAAACTTTCTCATGAAAAAAAGCCGCCGGACACGCCGGGCGGCTCATGGCTTATTCGACGGGAACCACCAGTCCGTTGTAATGCTCGCGGATATAGGCGCGGACTTCATCGCTGGTCAGAACGTCGATCAGAGCTTTTGTTTTATCGCTGTTTTCCTCGCCTTCGCGAACGGCGATAATATTTGCATACGTCTTCGCGCCTTCGGAATCAGCCTGTTCCGAGGTCAGAAGCAGATCGGTGATCTTGGCGTCCAGCGCATAGTTGCCGTTGACGATCGCAAAGTCCACGTCGTCTTTGGTCTGGGCTACCAGCGAAGCGTCTATCTCTACAATGCTGACGTTATACGGATTCTCAACGATATCCACCGGCGTCGCCTTTAAGCCCACGCCGTCTTTCAGCTTGATATAACCCAGGCTTTCCAACAGCTGCAACGCCCGCGCTTCATTGGTGCCATCGTTGGGCACGGCAAAGCTGCAGCCGCCCTGTTCGATCGCGGATAAGGCTTTTGACTTGCCGGCATAAATGCCTAACGGTTCAAAATGGATGCCCCCGGCCGTGACCAGATGCGTGCCGTGATCCTCATTGAACTGCTCCAGATAAGGATCATGCTGGAAATAATTCGCGTCCAGATCGCCCTGTTCCAGCGCGGTGTTCGGCGTAACATAATCCGAGAATTCCACGATTTTCAGCGTGTAGCCCTTTTCTTCCAAATACGGCTGGGCATATTCCAGGATTTCAGCGTGCGGGGAGGTCGAGGCCCCGATCGTGATCACAGTTTTTTCCGTTCCGGTTTGATCCTGCGGCGCGGCGGACGGCTGCGCAGCCGGTTTTGTGGAGCAGCCGGCGATCAATCCGGCGCAGGCCAACAGAACACTGACATGTTTTAACGTTGTTTTCATCTTCATTTTCTCCTTCTCATTTATAACAAAAGGCTCCCATCCTCGAAAAAGGACGGAAGCCTCCGTGTTACCACCTTTCTTTACCAAGCCATCGCTGACTCAGCCTCATCCGGTCGTTCTCTGTCCTGCAGGGAAGAACCGTGTTCGCGGTAACGGGCGAACCCGTCGGCCGCTCACCTGGACGTGTCCAGCTCACAGCCGCGGCTTGCAGATCATCTTTCCACGGACTTCCCTTCGGCCTTTCACCCTCTGCCGATCGCTTTTTCAGTTGGTTCCGCGGTACTCTTCTGCGCACTGCCTTTTTAATTGAATTTTAATTGGAATCTGATTTTACTGAAGTCGATTGCTTTATTTCCAAGCCGGAATCAGCGCGCCGTCATACTGATCGTTAATAATCTGAGCAACAGCGTCAGTCTGGAATAACTCGCAGATCTTCTTGTAAACCGCATCGTCCTTGTCCGCAGTACGCGCGGCGATGATGTTGATATACGGGTTATCCGAGCCTTCCTGAACCGATTCCATGAAGATCGAATCCTTGTTCGGGGACAGACCGGAGTCGATCGCGATTGTGCCGTTGATGAAGCCCGCGGTCACATCCGGCAGAATGCTTGGGATCGTATTCGCTTCAATTTCGATAATTTCGATGTTGACGTTGTATTTCGTAATGTCCGTGACGGACGGGGTATAACCCTTTTCCGGATCAACTTCGATAAAGCCCAGGCTTTCCAGCAGCTTGATCGCACGGCCGCCGTTGGTTACGTCGGAAGCGATCGCAATCTTATCGCCGTCTTTGATTTCGTCGATGCCGGCAATCTTCTTGGAATACAGGCTTAATGGTGCCAGCACCGTTTCACCAATCGCCGTCAGGTCGTAGCCGTTGGCTTCACAGTCCTTATCAAAGTAGGCGTAGTGCTGGAAGCTGTCGATGTCGATATCGCCGGCGGCCAAGGCTTTGTTGACCATCGCGTAATCGCTGAAGGTGACAAATTCGATTGTGACGTTGTCCTTCGCCATTTCATCAATGATTGGCTGCCAGTATTCGTTGTTTTCGCCGATGACGCCGACCTTGACGGTGCGGGCCTCAGAACCTTCCGGTGTCGTGTTGTTTTCTTTCGGTGCGGCGCTGCAGCCGGTTAAGACCAGCGCAGCCAGGATGCAGCAGAGTAGTTTTTTCATTTTCAGTTCCCCCTTAATGTGTTGTTTTCTTTATGATCACGTCGCCGATCGCCTGCGCGATCGTTACGAGAATCAAAATAATCAGGATCGTGACCCAGATGACGTCCGGTTCGCTGCGCTGATGTCCATAGCGGATCGCGAAATCGCCTAACCCGCCGGCGCCGACAACACCGGCCATCGCGGTCAGGCCGATCAGCGAGATGAACGTGATCGTGGTTGCCCGGACAATCGCAGGAATCGACTCTTTCAGATAGACCCGGAAGATGATTTGTAACGGCGAATCGCCCATCGCCTGCGCCGCTTCGATCAGGCCGCCGTCAACCTCCGCCAGCGCCAGTTCAATCTGGCGGGAGAAGAACGGCACCGTGCCGATGATCAGCGGGATGATCGCGCCTTTGACGCCGATGCCCGTGCCCATAATCGCCCGCGAGAGAAATAAGGTCGCCGGGACTAAGATGATAAACGGAATCGAACGCAGGATGTTGATAATTTTATCAAGAACCCAATAGACCGGATGACATTCCATGATGCCTTCCTTGCGGGTGACGATCAGCACGACGCCGAAGAACAGCCCGAGCACAAACGAGATCGATCCCGACCAGCCCATCATCTGGAAGGTTTCCAGTATGCTCTGGATCAGCTTGGGGATCTTCACCATCACGTTGGGAATTAATTGTTCCAGCATTTCAGCACCTCCACTTCAATGTTGTAATGCTTTAATTCAGCTTCCGCCTTGCGCATCGCGTCTTCGCTGCCCTCCAGCATGACGATCAGACTGCCCAGCGCGGCCTGCTGGATCACCTCGACGTTGCCGAACACAATGTTGCACACAACGTCGTATTTCTTGGACAGCTGCGAAATCAGCGCTTCCTTGGTTTCCTCAGCGCCATACGTCAGCTTCAATAACCGCTGGCCCTTATGCAGCCGCACGATTTCCGCACCGTTGTCGATCAGCTCGTAAATCTTGGTGATCGGATTGGTGGAATTGATGAAATCGATCGTCATCTGCGCTTTCGGATGCGAGAAGATATCCAGGATGTTGCCGGTTTCGACGACCTTGCCCAGCTCCATAACCGCAACGCGATTACAGATTTCCTTGATGACTGCCATTTCGTGCGTGATCAGGACGATCGTGATGCCCAGCTTCTGATTGACTTCCTTCAGCAGCTTGAGAATGCTGGAGGTTGTCTGCGGATCAAGCGCGCTGGTCGCCTCGTCGCACAGCAGCACTTTCGGATCGTTAGCCAGCGCCCGCGCGATCGCGACACGCTGCTTCTGTCCGCCGGACAGCTCCGAGGGGTAAGCGTTCAGCTTCTCGCTCAGCCCGACCAGTTCCAGCAGATCCTTGACCTTTTTGTCAATCTGGGCTTTAGTGAGCTTGCTTCCTTTTAACGGATAAGCGATATTCTGATAAACCGTACGCGAACGCATCAGATTGAAATGCTGGAAGATCATTCCGATCTTCTTGCGGATCTTGCGCAGCTCTGCTTCCTTCAGCTGGGTGATATCGACACCGTCGATCAGCACCTTGCCGGAGGTCGGCCGCTCCAGCAGGTTGATGCAGCGGACCAGCGTCGATTTCCCTGCGCCGGAAAATCCGATGATGCCGAAGATATCCCCGTCTTCGATTTTCAGGTTAACATCCTTGCACGCCTCAACGTTCAGGTCCTTCGTCGTAAAGGTTTTATTGACTCCGACCAGTTCTATCATGTTCCTCTTCCTTCCTTAAAATAAAAACTCCCGTCCCCAACAAGGACGAGAGTTGATTTCCCGTGTTACCACCTTAATTCGCAGTCCGCTTTCACGTTCTGCCTCTTCCGGTACGCGTTGAATAACGTTATACCGTATCACGTTAACGGGTGAATCCGTCATAGCCTAAGTTTCCCTCGGTATGCAGCTCCAAGACCATTTTCACAACGATTTTCACTGCCCTTTTTCAGCGCCCGGGCTCTCTGTCAAGTTTCCATCGGAGTTACTATTCTTTTCAAAGCCTTTGTTTATGTACCTGATTATAGTTCACTCTTTTTTCAGAGTCAACCCCTTTTTCAAAATTTCCCGCAAAAACGCCCTGATTTAAGCTTTATAGGCCTGCTCGTAAAGCTCCTGGAGAAGATGCATCTCCAGCGGAAATTCCTCGCGGTCATCCATGTCAAACTGAGTAATGCCTTCTTCCTTCGCAATCTTTCCGACCTGACGGTAACGGCCTTCCCAATCCTGCACTTTAATTTTTGGATCTTGTATCAAGTACTCCAGATACTCGCGGTTATCTTCCCACAAATTATAGCCTTTCCCGCTGATCAGCTCCGGCTCTGACAGAGGCTCACCCTCATTTATAACCTTGGTGACCACACAGTTAAAGCTCCAGCCTTCACCCAGATCATAGTCAATCTGGATCTTCGATTTTTCTTTGAGTTCCAGATGGCAAAGCGAAACCCGGCTGGAATCTTCATAATCCCCCAGCTCAAATTCAGATGGAGAATATTGTTTATTCTTCAACTTGAGCGTAAATAAATGTCCGCCCATTCCATGAAAGGCGGCGATCGCCGCACAGGCCAGCTCCGTTAAATTGAGAAGTGCCGGAAGGCGAACTTTGCGCCAGCTTTTTGTTCCCTCGAGCGTAATTTTAAATTCGATAACCTGCCTGCCGAATTGCTCATAATCGGGGAACGAGTTTAAAATATAGAAAAATTCCTCATCGGAAATCGACTCGTTTCTCATTACCAAGGATCTTAAAACGGCCTGCATATCCGCCTCGACCTGATCCGCATCCATCCCTAAGCCGATAAGCCGCTCTGTAAAGCTTTCAATTTCAGACGGGTACTTTGTCCGGATTTGAGCGGTTATCGCGCTGAGATGCTGTTCAATAAGTTGTTGGATCATATACTTTCTCCTTTTTTTAATATTCAGGCTCTTTTTACTTTAAGGTTAACACAGGCAATCAGAAAAATAATAGACCGGCGTTCTGATTCAGCAGTAGGTTATTGCCCCTCTATACAGGATTTGACCTCATGTGAGTGGAAACCCTCCGCTTTCTTCGTTAAGTCTCTCTTTGTTTCGCACTGCTGCCGGATGAACAGACTCACTGATAATCTTTATTGCAATTTGCTCCTCCGTGTAATCCGGATGTTGTGCTTTGATTTTCAGAATGGTTTGAATACATGCTTCTTCTTCCTCTAGAATATCCGCTATTTCAGCAGCTTGCATTCCTTTCTTCGCTTTTTTCAGTGTAATTGTAATAAGCTTCAACAGAGAACCTTGATCTTTACCTTGCTTTAAGGCCAGCTCCCGCGCCTGTTTCACAGCTCTTTCCCGTTCCTTGCGGATCTCTGAATTCCGCATCATTTCTCTGTCCAGCCGCTTTGTTTCCCACATGTACTCGATCGTGCTCATCGGAATCTCCATCATTTTCTCCACCGCCCTTCTGCATCCTTCATCCATCGCTATGATCTGTTGAATCCACGCCGCTTTGTCCGGATCGCCTGCAAATTTTAATACCACGCGCCACCGGTCCAACGGCGTTAAATCCTTGACTGGAATCCGCTGTAAGCGTTCCACTTCTGCTAATTCAATAATACTCACTTGAATGTGTTTTGTCAAGGTTCTTCCCGTTTTCTCACCGGCTAAATAAAACACATCGCTGCTCACATCCGGATCGTCAAAAAAGCAGAAATTCGTGATCATGATCACGCGCACTGGTTTCAGTTCCCGATAATCTTTTCCCTTTGTCTTCTGGCCGGAAAGCAGACGCGATAAATAGAAAACAATGCGGATTCCCTGCTCCTCGGGATTCCCGTTTTGCTGGATTTCCAGATCAAAATAAATCTCCTCGTTGATCACCCCGCAGATATCATAACGAATTGCTTTGTCGTCAGGATGTCCTGCTTTTTTCTCATTCGGCAACAACCGCACCTTTTTAAAATCAGGATCAATCGCATGGAAAAGACTCGTCAGACATATCAAATCCTCAGGATCACCGATCACAGTTTTAAAGACCCAGTCGTCCAACAAAGAAATCCTTCTCTTCTTTTGCTTCTTCCGTTCAAGTAGATTGATGGACATTCCCCCACCTCCTCTACAAGTTAATATTGCGGTAATTTCAAAAAAGCCTTCCTCTTTTTCATGAAAATTCAATTATTTTCGACAAAATCGCAAACTTATTTGTAACCATTTTCAAATTAAATTCCGAACACTGGAAATGGTCTTGCGAATCGACGAAGTAATTGAATCAGACATTCATTTCTTTTTGCTTTCAAACTTCTGATTATCCTTAACTTCACTTCAACGACTTTATTGAACCAAGAAAAGATAAGCATAAGCCCGAAAATCTTCAACATGTCTGACTTTATCCTGGCTGCGAAAAGATAAATTTGCCAACCCCTGAAAGCAAATGGGATTCAACAGAAAAAATCGACCCCGTCTTGAAGGGAATCGATTTCTTAACTATATTTTTCCTTTATTCTGTTAAACGCTTATCTTACTCGCATTACCGACTGTTTATTCGACTTTTAGATGAAAATATTCAAAAATCAGTTCCGGATTGGAATTCACGATCAGCGATGCTGGAAACTCCGCGGCGGCGCAGACTTCCTCACACCGCTGGAACCGGCCGATCGCGTCGCAGTAATGCGCGTCGCTGCCAAACAGGACCGGCACGCCGTGCTGCTTGCAATACCGCAGCATCCCAAGCATATTTTCCCGGCCGCCGACCCGCGAGCTTTTCGGATTCATCGAGGAATTGTTGACCTCGACTAACGTATGGGTCGCCTTGCATGCCAGAACGACCGCTTCCTGATCGATCGGATAGCGGGAATCGTCCGGATGGCCAAGAATCTTGACATAAGGATTCTGCACGGCATTGATCATCGCCTGCGTGTTTTCCGCTTCCGTATGCGCGGTGCCGAAGCATGGAACGTGCAGGGATGCGATCGCGTAATCAAGCATTTTCAGCGTGCTTTCGTCCAGATCGACATGTCCTTCAACATCCATCACATTCAGCTCCGCGCCTTTGAGCACGCGGATTCCCTGCACGAATTCCGGGACGACATGAAGGTTGCGGAAGTAGAACAGATGCGTAGAACCCGGCATCTTCGGCGTATGATCGCTGACGCCGTAAATCGTTAGACCGTGTTCCCTGGCTGCAGCGATGTTCTCGTTCAGCGTGCTGTACGCGTGTCCGCTGACGACGGTATGCGTATGCAGATCAAGGTAAATCATGCGTTTTCCTCCAGATACTGCAGGCTGATCTTACTGTTCAGTTCGCCGAAGAAACCGATCCGTTTGCCGCGCAGCGAAGTTGGCAGACCGCTGGACAACTGGCTGTCAAATTCCACCTGACCGTTTTCGTCCAGGACGACGACGCGGGCAATCCCATCAATTTTCAGCGTGTCAATCGGCGCGGCACCGATATACCAGTGAATCAGTGGATCGCGCAGCGTCATTTCCCGCACGTCCAACGGCGGCAGGTTCTCACAGAGAACATAGTGGTACTGACCGTTTTGAATCGAACCATCCGCCAGCCACAAAACGCTCGACATTTCGCGCGAATAATTGCCCGGAATCTCAATCGCCGGCACCGCCTCATAATCGTTGAGGATGCGCAGCGGATACGGGGCTAAAAGCAGGTCGTCGTAGCCCTTTTCCATCTGCACGGTAAAGGTCATCGGGACATTGCCCAGCGTGCGCTGCTGCAGATATTCGTTATCCATGATCCACGTCTTATCCGTCAGATTCTTCCAGCCGCTTACTTTACCGGACGGCTTGAGCTTCTGCAGAAAAACCTGGCGTTCAGCCTGTTCCGCCACGACGCTGCCCGGCATCTGATAAACAAGATACAGCTTTTCGCCCTGCGGCACAAACCCGATTCTTAAATCGGCCATGCCGAAGACCGACGTGCCGGGCTGTCCCGCAAACCAGCCGTGATCTTCCTGCAAGCCGGAAACTTCCAGCCGCCAGCCGCCCTTGGCTTCGCGAACCTCCAGCGTCAGATCGCCATGTTCAAAGCGTGCCCGCACGATCTGATCCTTATTGCCGTACAAACCAGTAATTTCCACCGGATGCACGACGGTTTTCAACGCCGGCAGCGGCGTCGCTTCAAACGCGCAGCCCTGAGCCTTGAGAATTTCATAAACCAGTGCCTGATTGAGCTTTGAAGCGCTGCCCTTATCCGTACACAGGACAACCGCGGCGCTCAGCTGACAATCCGGGATAATCAGGGAATGGGAGTTGAACCCGAACGTCGAGCCGGACTTGCACAGCGCCTGTTTGCCAAAGCCCTCAAACAGCCGCATCGACACGCAGTCCCAACCCAGACCATAACGTTCCGTGGTATTGTCCGCAACGATCAGCTCTTTCGGTTGTTGATCGCGATTCATTTCCGTCAGACCCGCTTCATCAACCAGTTTGCCTTCACGCAGCGCGTCTAAGAAACGGCATAAATCCGCGGCCGTGCTGTAAATCCCGCCGGAACCAATGCCGTTGACATATTCCTGCGGGAAGTCGAGACCAAACGGTGATTTCGCTTTGATGTATTTGCCATCCATGATTTCATGGATTGGGAAATCGGTATGCTCCATGCCTAACGGCTCGAGAATCTTCTCGTAAATATAGGAGGAATAGCTCTGCCCGCTGACCACCTCGACTAACAGCTCCGCCAGGGAAAACCCGTCGTTGCAGTAAACGCTGAACTTTCCCGGCTGATCCTTCAGCCGGCTCTGCGCCGCGTATTCAATTTCTTCCTTCAGGTGATTACGGTTGCGGGCGTTGGTGTATTTCCCCTTGAAGCAGTTGCCCGGCAGTCCGCTGCTGTGATTCAGCAGCATCCGGACCGTAATATTTTTATACCGGGCATCCGGCATCTTGAACATCGGCAGTTTTTTCACGATCGGCTCGTCAAGCGACAGCTTGCCTTCCTGCGCCAGCATCATCACGGCCGCCGTGGTGAACATCTTGCTGATGGAGCCGATTGAAAACATCGTTTTCTCCGTGATCTTCGCGCCCTTCGACGCCGTCCGGCCGCTGCGGTAATGATAAATTTCTGCTCCCTGCTGAAAGATCGCGACATCCATCGCACGGACCTGATGCTCGGTGAAAAAGGCTTCGCACAAAGCGTCCAGCTTTTGATTTTCCATTGAGTTCCTCCTCTTTTTCTATTTTCAGTATTCCTGCGCGGCAGCGCATCAATACAATAAAGTCTAAAGACCCATACATTATACTGGATTTACCCTTAAATCACAACCGGACGAAAGCGTTTCCGCGGCAATTTCAGGATGATTTTTCATCGCGTTGTGAGTATAATGAAAACCATGAGGTGAACGGAATGAAGGAATTTCAAATGTTTTTCTTTGACGTCGACGGAACGCTGCTGGATAATCGCAATCACCGGATTTCGCCGGCGGTCATGGAGGCGTTAACACGCTTGCAGAAAAATGGAAAAAAGATTGTGATCAGCTCGGGACGGGATGTGAATACAATCCTGATGATGCCGCAGCTGGCGGCGATTGCGTGGGACGGCTATATCTGCCGCAATGGCAGCGTCATTGCCGACGCACAGAAAACGGAGCTGTTCCGGGTTTTCTTTGATCAGGCAACGATGGCGGGGTTAGAAGCGGTCTCCGCGCAGCTCCGCTCACCGATCCAGTATATGGGTCATGACGACTGGCTGAATTGTCCGCCGACGCCGGATTTCATCGCGGCCTGCGAATTCTTTCACCGCGATCCGGCCGCGATCGACGTCCGGGCGACGCGGTCAGACGATCAGGCGACGATGGCGCTGGCCTTTGACGCAGCGGACAGCGATTATGCGGCTTACCGGACGATTCCCGGTTTGACGGTGTTGCCGACGCCGTTTCACTATGCCGATCTGGTTCTCCGGGGTATAGACAAGGGCGTCGGGATCACCCGGCTTTGCCAGCACTTCCATATTGATCCCCAGGCCACAATGGCGTTTGGCGATGGGATCAACGATCTGGAAATGCTGCAGGCGGCAGGAGTCGGCGTAGCGATGGGCCAGGGCCGGGAAGAAATTAAAGCGATTGCCGACTACGTCACCGATTCCGTCGAACAGGACGGCATCGTTACTGCGCTGCAAGCTTTCGGTCAGCTCTGAGCGGAAATTTTCGCTTTTCTTTGATTATTTTATTTGACTTAGTCAAATTTATGCTTATACTGAAGAAGTCAGGAGGTGTTTTATGTCCTATCCTTTCTCATATTTAATCTGCCAGCTGCGCCGGGAATATACGTCCACGCTGCAAACGCGGCTGGATGCCTTCGGGTTAACCGTAGGGTTGTTCCCTTATCTCATCTATCTTGAGCATACCGGCGCCTGTACGCCGTCCGCCATGGCCCGAAAGCTGCGTCAGGATAACGGCCACATCACCCGCTGTTTAGACAAGCTGGAAAAGCTCGGCTGTTTGATCCGCACGCGCAGCGCGCAGGACGGCCGGGCGTTCACCGTTTCGTTAACCGAAAAAGGCGAACAGATCTGCCAGGAAATCACTGTCGCCAACCAGCAATGGGAGCAGGGGGCGCTGGCCTGTCTTTCACCGGATCAAGCGAAACAGTTAACTGCGCTTTTAAGTCAGGTTGTCCTGAGCTTAAGGAGTGAAAAATGACGCACGCCTGCGTTAAGCCGATCACCATCGGCAAATGTGAACTGAAAAACCGGATCATCTTTGCCCCCACCACCCTGGGCTTAAAGCCGGAAGAAAAAGCCGCGAAGCTAAGCGCGATCGCTCAGGGCCAGACCGCCCTGATCATCCTGCCGGATATCCCGGTTCTCGGTTCCCAAAGTTTACAAAACCCCCGCACTTTCGCCGCTTACCGGCAGCTGATCAGCGAGCTGCATCAACAAGGCGCAAAAGTATCCGCCCAGCTGCATCTTTCAGACGCCAATTTCAAAGCGATGCTGAAATTAATTCCCGCGCTGCTGACACACAGACTCACCGCGGATCAGCTGCGTCAGAAACTGAACGACTCCGCCGCGGTCACGGTCAATCAAATGCGTGAAAAACGGATTCGCGAAATCCTTGCGGCTTTCGGTCTCAGCGCCCAGCAGGCTCAGGCCGCGGGCTTCGATATGATTCAGGTACACGGCGATCGTTTGATCGGCAGCTTCAGTTCGTCACTGATCAACAAGCGGACCGACGAATACGGCGGTTGTCTGGAAAATCGGATGTGGTTTGCTTTGGAAGCAGTGCGGCAGGTCCGGCAGCACTGCTCGCTGCCCATCGACTACAAGCTGGCCGTCCGGCAGATCAATCCGGATTATGGCAAAGCGGGCGTGCTGGAACAGGATCTGGATCCGGTCGTCGGCTGGCTGGAACAGGCAGGGGTCGATTGTTTCCACGTCACCCTGGCGAATCACGGCGCGCTGACCGACACGATTCCGCCCGCGAATCACCCGGCGTTTTCCGCAGAAGGTTGTTTTCTGAAATTTGCCGATCAAGTCAAAGCGCTGACCTGCAAACCAGTGATCGGCGTCGGGAATCTGCGCCATCCAGAATTCATCGACCAGGCGATCGAAAGCGGTCGGATCGACGCAGCCGCAATGAGCCGGCAGCTGATCGCTGATCCCGACTGGACCGCGAAACTGTTGGCTGGTCATCCGGAAACGATCCGGTATTGTGCCGGCTGCAATCAAAAATGTCTGCAAGGTTTGATGAGCCATCAGGGAATTCATTGTATTTATGATCAGAAAAGGAGTGATATCCAATGAAAATCGCAATCGTAGTTCAAAGTAATACCGGCAATACCCGTCAGCTGGCAGAAGCAATTCAATCCGCCCTGCCGGACGAAATGCTTATTTATTCCGGAGCGCCTGCGCCTGAAGCGCTGCAGGCAGACTTGATTTTTGTCGGTTCCTGGACAGACAAAGGCGTCTTCGCCAAGCCGGTCCTGGATTTTTTGGCCCAGTGTCATCAGAAGCAGCTGGCCTTGTTTGCGACCTGCGGCTTTGGCCAGTCGGACGAATATTTCCAGGCGATCCTGAAGCGAAGCGCCGATCAAGTTCCTGCCGACAACACGATCTTGGGCTGCTACGCCTGCCAGGGAAGAATGCCGGAAACCGTTAAACAGCGGTATTTGGCCTTGCAGGCAAAAGAGCCGGAGAATCCGCGCTGGGCTTCCCTGCTGGAGAACTTTGACGCCGCTTTATCGCATCCGGACAGCGCAAATCTTGAAGGTGGCCGGCAATTTGCCCAGCGTATTTTGACAGAACTCCAATAAACCGCAAACCTGAAATCAGCGAGGAAAGATAAACCTTCCCCCGCTGATTTTTATTTTGGACTGCCGCTTAGAATTCTCTTCCTTCCCGCTCGGCAAAAAACATATCGGTAATAAATTCCGGCGATTCCGCCCACAGCGCATTTTCCGTCGGCTGCAGCGTTTTGTACGTTTATGAACGGTAGAACTCCAGCATCGCGTCTTCAAAAGATAAATTGAGTTGTTCCTGAATGATATTCACAACGGCTCGGATCTGTAAACATACATTCATCGTTATGTCCTTTCCGTTAAACGTGTAAATAGCCTCCATCATAGACCTGTCTCCTTTCTAAAGTTAGACTTGTTAACCGAATTCTTTATTCTGTTATTTAATTATGCTTTCTTAGTTTGCAACCCATGCTGAAGCTTGATTATTTCTTCTTCATTCTCCTTCGTTAATTCGCTTATTTGATAAGAACGTATTCTTTCATTGACTAATACCGGAATAAGAAATCCGTGCTGAACAAGACCAGCAACTCTGTTGATAACCGTTTTATTGGTAACTCCTAATTTTTTTCCAAGTTCAATCGGAGTAAATTCTCTAATTCCATTTTCAAACAAATAACTAAGCAGCTCCTTCTCCCTTTTTTTCAAATAGGTCAAGCTCGAAACAACATTACTTTCCTTTGTTTTATATGACAAATCATAAACTTTCTTTGAGTAAAGCTCCATCATTCTTAAGAAATAAGTAAGCCAAATTTCTGGATGCGGCGGATTATTTCTGCCTGAATAATATAAAGCAGGCAACCCCATTTGCAGGGAATTGTAGTATTCTTCTGCATCATAAGCAAAATATTCTTCTAACGAACCAATCCCCTGAAATCCATATCCAAAATAATCGAGCAGATATCCAGAAATCAATCTTGCCGTTCGACCATTCCCATCTTCAAATGGATGAATTGTAACTAATTGATAATGGGCAATCGCCGCGATCAACAACGGATGATCATCAGTATGATCAAGATAGTCTACCAATTCATCAAGCAGTATCGGAACATCAATATACTCAGGCGGAATATAATCCGCGTTCCCGCTCAAAGAATCATAAACCGCAAATAAAACGCCTGCCGGCATGGGCCCCCGCAATCCTATTTTTTCTTTGGAAGCTCCCTTTTCCACGATCGCCTGAACTTCCAAAATCATTCTTTTTGTAACTTTTTCCTTTTTTTTCAACTTATTCTCTAAATATAAAAGTGCCAGATAATAATTTCTAACTTCCTGTTCTGGTTTTAGGAAATGCTTGTGAGGGCCGCTTTCCACTATTTTTCACTAAAATTACACTATTTTTCATTATTATCTTCTTGAAAATAGGATGAAAAAAAGCGGGATTTCCACTTTTCATTTCTTATGCACTAATTTATACGTCCAATTTTTTACCCTGTATTCTTAACCGCAATGATCAATCTTCGCCCATCCCCGCAGCTGCAAGCAGCGCTAACTGGACCTTGGGATCAGCGAAGCAATTCACAGAAGTTAACTCCACAGGAGGAACCGAAGAATCAATACATTCTCTCCAATAAGCCAGATGTACTTGATCAATCGGATGCGCAGAATCTTGGACATCCGTCCCCTCACCCTGCAGATCCACCCAGATCAAAGCCATTCCCTTCGCGTCTTCTTCCATGAAAATTGCTTCCAAAGCCATTTTTTCATCGCTCAGCGTTTCCTGAACCTCCGCCTGTCTTTGGTTCAATACAGCCATCCATTCGCGGGTCAGCTGCTCTTTCCCCGGGCGTACCGCATAGCGGGTCAATGTGAGTTTCATGATAAGATTTCCTTTAATAAATCAGATGTCAGGACTGAACAAGCGATGAATTGACCTGTTCGCATCAATTCGTCGATTTCGTTCACAGACGCCCAGCAGGCTTCTGTCACTTCTTCGCTTTGCAGAACAAGCTCGTAAATACTTCCATTGAACCGGACATGAAACAGGGAAATTTTCCGGCTTTGATGGAATACAATTCGTACAGAAAGACAAGTTTCAGAATTAACCAAAATTCCAAGTTCTTCCTTCAGCTCACGCTGTACTGCATCAAGACTGGATTCGTGAAATTTCACCATCCCGCCGGGGCATTCCCAGTGTCCCCCATCGCTTTTCCCAACTGCCCGGCGGGTGATCAAAACTTGATGCTGATCATTTTCAATCACTGCGACCACGCCCAGAAAGTATCCGTTTTTAAGCACCGCATCCCGCAAAACAGGATAAGAAAAGCGCCGGCCGTGTTCATCGCAAGCCGCTAATAGCTCCTGTTGAAATTGATGTGTTGTATCCATATCCCCGTCTCGCTTTCCTCAGAAATTCTCTTTTAGTCTTCCTTAACAGATCATTGCTTTAACGGCGCAAATTTCTCGTCATATTCATCCTTTGAGATCGCCGGCGCCTCATAGACCCAGTCAATGCTGAACGACAGCGCCTTCGGCGCGTCGATCTCGCTGTTCAAATTAAACACCCGGTGGATTGCTTTCTTGTTGTCTTCGATTGAGCCCTGATACAACCGGACAATCGACATCCGATTCGGCGCCCGGTCGTTGACGCCGGAAATCCGCGCGCCGATCACATTGAATATGTTCTGATTCTGCACATAGCTGCGGTTCATCTTCTTCATCGTTAAGTTAAACAAGCCGATCATCTGTTCCATGCTTAGATTAGTCGACACGTTCTCGCCCGCCGCATCCAGCACCTTCAGCGCCTTATTGACATCCTTCAGCCGCACCGCTTCCGTCAAAATTGCCTGAATCACCTGCTGCTGATTGCTCTGACGCTGAAAATCTCCGGAATTATAAGAATGCCGTTCCCGGGCAAACGCCAGCGTCTGTTCGCCATTCAGCCGGTTAACGCCCTGCGGCACCCACACTGTCTGATGTCCACGTTCATCGGAGGAATCCTGACCGACAAATTCCTTCGGATTGTCGATGATCACGCCGCCTAAAGCGTCGACGATTTCAATGATACCGTGGAAGTTGCTTTCAAAGTAGAAGTCCACATCGACGTCCAGCAGCTGTTTCACCGTATCAATCGTGCATTGGCGGCCGCGCACGCGGGAATTGTTGATCTTATCCGACTTTTGATTGGTATAGCAGGCGATCGGCACATAGCTGTCGCGCGGGATGGACGTCAGCAGCACCGTCATGCTGCCTGGATTGACCGTTGCCAACATCAGCGCGTCGCTCCGGTCGTCGTCCACGCCGATGATCAGCACGGTGAACGGCTCCTTCGTCACGTCCTTATCGCTGCCCTGCTCGGTATGAATCGTCAGCGTGCGGTTAAAGTTATGCACATCGCGCAGCGCCGCCAGCTCCGGCGCGATTTCCTCGTTCGTTTCAAACATGCCCTTATAGTTTTCCGGCAGGGCGGCCACGTCGATTTCCTTGTTCAGCAGCCCTTTTAAAAGCCGTGTATAATCGGAATATTCACGGTATGTTACCTTTAACTTTAATTTTTCAATCTCGTTCTTCGGCATTTGATAGCCCTGCTGCGCCTGTTCGTCATCCAGAATCCCAAACACCTTGCCGTTGAGATCCTGCGCGCTCTGCAGCGCGGCATGCTCATCATCACCCAGCACGACAAAAGAAACGCCGACGGTTTCCTGCGACGATCCCTGATCCATCATCTTGTCCAGATTGACGTTCAGCCGGCCTTCGACATACACGCCAAACGCGCTGATCAAGCCGATCACGACCGCCGCCGTCATCGCGGTCTTCAACAGGCTGACGCTGCGCCGGCCAACGGCCAGCATCGCCAGGAAATTCAAAATCAGCGCCGCCGCCAGAACGATCAGATTCAGACGGATAAACAGCGTCCGGCTTAACGAGCTGAACTGCGTCAGCCCGAGCATCGCCAGCACCAGAAACAAATCGGCGGTCAGCACGAAAAAAGCCATGATCTGATTGATCAAGGTTAAATCACGCCGGACCTTCTTTTTCTTGTGCGGCTGAGTTTTACGTTTGTCCATGTCGGCAGTCCTCCAGAGGTTTAGCATTTGAACATCGCGGATTGCGATGCGTTTATCCGATTTACACTGGATTTATTTTAACATAGAGTCCTGCGCCCTGCAGAAGTTTCTGCGCTTTGTAAGAAATTTGAAAAACTCCCGGATCAGGATTTCCGGGAGCGAGGACGCGATGAATGGTTGACAGGATTGAATAATTTGGAGATCTCGTTGATCAAAATCAGGCTTGCGGACAAACCGAACACGACGGCCCAGCAGGTCCAGTCCAGCGCTGCGGTTTTCAGAATCATCTGGAAGATCGGCAGATTCACCACCATCACCTGCAGCGCCACGCCGATCACAAACGTCGCTAACAACAGCTTATTGCGGAGAATCCCAACCTTGAAAATCGAGTGGTCCAGACTGCGCAGATTCAAGCTGTGGAACAGCTGCGCGATCGACAGGACCATGAACGTCATCGTATGTGCTGTACGGGGATCATAGTTTGATCCGAATTTGAACGCGACTAACGAGATCGTGCCGATATACAGACCATTGAGCACCATGAACGCCCAGCCGCCGTTGGCGAACAGACTTTCCGTCGCCACGCGGGGTTTCTGATCCATAATATAGGGATCCTGTGGTTCGGCGGCCAGCGACAGCGCCGGGAACGCATCGGTAACCAGATTGATCCACAGAATCTGAATCGCCGAGAGCGGCGCCGGGGCGATCGGCATCAGCACGATTGCCAGAAACAGCGTCGTGATTTCCCCCAGATTGCAGGAAAGCAGATACAGCACAGCCTTCTGGATATTGAGATAAATGTTGCGGCCTTCCTCGACCGCGCTGATGATCGTCGCGAAATTATCGTCCGTCAGAATCAGATCGGACGTCTGCCGCGATACCTCCGTTCCGCTGCCCATCGCGATGCCGACGTCGGCCTGCTTCAATGAAGGCGCGTCGTTCACCCCGTCGCCGGTCATCGCCACGATCTTTTCATCCAACTGGTAGGCTTTCACAATCCGGACCTTATCCTGCGGCGTGGCGCGTGCGACAATCCGGATGCGCTGACAGGCCTGAGCCAGCTGATCATCGCTCAGATCCTGCATCTGCACCGAGGTCAGCACCTGCGCCAGCGATTGGGCGATGCCTAACTGGCGGCCGATGGCCAGCGCGGTCTCCGGATGATCGCCGGTGATCATCACGACGTCGATGCCTGCTTTATGCGCCAACGCAATCGCTTCTTTGACACCTTCCTTCGGGGGATCGATCATCCCTGCCATTCCGATAAAACATAACCGGGTTTCAAACTGACTCTCGTCCAGCGAGGCGACGGTGCGCGTCGCCAGCACCAGCACGCGCAGCGCTTCGCCGGCCATCTGTGCGGCGGCTTCCTCAATCTGCCGCCGCATCGGCGTTGTCAGCTCCACCCGCCGGCCATCCTGCCACAAATGCGTACATAACGGCAGCACGCTTTCCAACGCGCCCTTGACATAGACGATTTTTTCCAAGCCCGTCTGATGCACAGTGCTCATCCGTTTGCGCCGGGAATCAAACGGAATCTCGGCAACACGCGGGAACTGCCGGATGATCTGCGCGGCGTCGACGCCGTTATCCAGCGCCCAGCGCATCAGCGCCACTTCGGTCGGATCGCCGATGACACCCTCTGCGTCAAGCTTGGCGTTGCCGCACAGATAGAAGCCTTCCTTCAGCCTCCGTTCCGTCACTTTCTGCGACGTTGTCTGGATTTTACCATTCAGATAGTACGCGACAACCGTCATCCGGTTCTGCGTCAGCGTCCCGGTTTTATCCGTACAGATGACCGAAACCTGGCCGAGTGTTTCCACGGCGTGCAGCTTGCGCGCGATCGCGTGATGATCGCTCATTTTCTGGACGCCCAGCGCCAGGGAAATCGTCACGACCGCCGGCAGTCCCTCGGGAATCGCCGCCACCGCCAGGGAAATCGACGTCAGCAGCATTTCAAACAGATCGCGTTTCTGAATGACGGCGATCACAAAAATTGCCGCACAGATGATGACCGACAGCGCCCCCAGCACCTTTGACAACTCAGCCAAACGCCGCTGCAAGGGCGTCAGCAGCTTTTCCTCATGCTGCAAAAGCTTCGCGATCTTGCCGATCTCGCTGTCCATTCCCGTCGCCACGACCAACCCCGCGGCGTTGCCGTCCAAAACGATCGTCGAGGAAAACGCCATGTTTTTCTGATCCGCCAGCGGCAGCGTCTGATCCTTAGGGTAACGCGCCGAGGCATCCTTATCGACCGGCACCGATTCGCCGGTCAGGCTGGATTCCTCCACTTTCAGATGTACGGTTTCAATCAGGCGCAGATCCGCCGGCACGAAGTTGCCGGCTTCCAGAAACACCAGATCGCCCAAAACCAGCTCGGCTGCGTCGATCTGCTTCAGCTGTCCGTCACGCTTGACCACAGCTTTCATCGCGGTCATTTTTTCCAGCGCGTGCAGCGCTTTTTCCGCCTTCCATTCCTGGAATACCCCGATCAGCGCGTTGATCGTAATCACCGCAACGATGATGACGGAATCCATCACCTCATGCAGAAAAATGGAGATCACGGCCCCGAGGATCAGAATCAGGATCATCGGATCATTGAATTGTTCCGCGATTTTTTTCAGCAGTGATTCTTCTTTTTTCTTTTCCAGCTCGTTGCCGCCGAAGCGCTGCAGCCGGGCGGCCGCTTCTTTTTCACTCAGGCCCTCGCGGGCATTAGTCAGTGTTGCTGCTTCCAGTTCCTGTATAGTTTGACGATAGGGCATAGCACTTCTCCTTTACCTATTCCCATCTATATCGCAAATCCCCTCGGATTAGAACGCGGCGCAGCGCCGGATCGTCCGCAAAGCGTGCCAAAAAAAGCCGGATTCCTCCGGTTTTGGACTTTCTTTGACAAATGTTTATGAATTGCGGCGGCTGCCGCCCCATTCCACAACAGTAAATCCGGTTCTGGCCGGGGCCGGGTCTAACGTCTGCGGCTCCATTACAACCGCCTCGTCCAGACCTTCCGAGAGCATATAGACGCGGATCAGTGTATCCGGCTGCGGCTGGCATTGAAGCGGAACGAGCCGGGCATAATCGGCGCAGGGAAACGTAATCCGGTTATAGTCGGATTGGGAGAGGACCGGCAGCCAGTAGGTGATGAAATCGGCGCTCTCCCTTTCATTTAAGCCCAGAATCGCCAGCTTTTCCTCTAAGAAACCGACGGTATCCTCACGGGCTACGACAAACCCTTAATCAAAGTCGAAGTCATCCGGGATCTGCGCTTCGTAATAGAGATATGGATAGCGGCGATCCTGAATAATCAAATCCTCTGCCGTCACCGTGCCTGACCATCCCTGCCGATACTGCGGATAGCTGAGCGTCGGCGGCGTCCCCAAGGTCAGCGTGAAGTCGATTTCCGTATCCTTATAAAGATAAATCACCGGTTTATCCGCGCCGATTTCAGACTTTTCCGGTTCTCCTTCAAAGCAGGCCGGAATTTCTTTTAAATCACACAGGTTCATCAGCGCAGCCCGGTCAGCGTCTGTCAGCGGAGCATCCCAGCCCTGAAAGTAAATCTGTTGGCAGGAATTCGGTTCTTCCTTCAGCATCGGCCAGAGCTGTTCCCACGTCAGCTTCTGCGCTTGTGCCGCTTCCCATTGCGCCGGGGTGAACGCATAAACATCGGGAGTACAATACAAAAGCCAGTAGGGATGATCTGGATCCTCTGACTTCATCAGCGAATAAGTTCTTAACAGGGCATATTCCTCCATGATCCTTACCGGATCATATTCGCCATTATAAGCGTAATCGCAGTCATAGCGAAGCATCAGGTTCTCGATGTACGCTTTTTCCTGATCCCCCAGCTCCAGCTTTGTGTCTACAAAGCTGTAAAAGAGCTTCTTGCCATAGCGATATTGATTGTCAAGCAGCTCATCCTCCAGCGGGAGAATCCCCCGGCGCCGTTTCTGTTTTCTGCGAATCAAAATCATATTTTGTCACGCTCGCGGCGTCCTCGCTGGCAAACGTCACCGCCGCTACCGGATCGATATCCTTGCGATATTCCCCCGCAATGAAATAACAGCCCATTTCCTGCGGTCCCAGTGTGCGGTTGATCGGAATTTCGCGGATTCCGCCTCGGTTGCCTTTAAGATCCAGAGAAAGGATCTGAATTTCCTGATCGGTATGATTGGTGATCGCAACTTGATTTAAGGGTTGAGTAATATCGCGGCCTGTTTCATCCGCAGGTGAAAGTGTAATGGTAAACGCCGTCTCTGCCGAGATGACAGCCGGCGAAACGACGGGAGTCGGTTCTATCGGCGAAGAAGCTGGTACGCATCCGCCAAACAGGACAGCCAGCACGGCCACGATCCTGAGGCTTCGCTTTTTCCGCTGCATAATTTTCCCCCATTCCCACGTCTTGAATTCTTAGTCAGCCTGCGTTTATTGACATTGCCGAAGCAGTTCTTCCGCCTGACGGCGCTGTTTCGGATAGTAGAAATATTGATCCTCATGCAGGGAGTAGCCGTGCACCGCCAGCACTAAAAACCGCCGCGCCTGCCGTAAATCTGCTTCGGTCCCTTTCCCTTCCAAATAACATCGACCTAAGCGCAGGCAGACCTCCGGATAATCCATAAGCTCTCCCGTTTCCCGCAGATGCTGAAACAGCTTGCGGTAAAACTGAAACGCCCTGATTTCATCCTTTTTAACAAATTGACCACATTGGTAAGCGTCGGCAACCTTCATAATCGCTTCGGGATTTCCCAGCTTCGCCGCCTGCACAAAATAGCGGAATCCTTCGGCCGGATTCTTCGTCACGCCCCGCCCATAGGTATAACAATAACCCAAATTCGTCATCGCCTGACCGTTGCCCAGACTGGCGGATTCCAGATAATACCGCACAGCCGTCCTGAAGCCTTCCGGCGTTTCGCTTTGATACGCTTTTGCACCTTGATTCAATAATTCGTCGCTGCGTTCTTTTTGCATAATATAGTCCTCTTTATCTGCTTTAATCATACCGCAAAACAAGATGATGTTCATTTACAAATTGTTTATTATTCATATGAAATAAAGATGGAAACCTATTTTCGCAGCATTCCCATCTTTTTAACTTTTTGTGCTTTTTCCAGCCTTTGTTTACTGACCTTCTATATCTCACATTAAATTCCGTTTTTCTTACTCTGCGCTGAGTTCACGCAGCTGTTCCAGAAGCAGAACCCCGCAAAGCAGCACCGTCACCGAGGACAACGGACAACGCCGCTGACCGTCGATCGTCAGACAGGCATCCTTGTTGACACAGCAGTTGTCGATCACGATATCCGCCGTTTCAAACAAGCGCCGGCCGCTGGGATGATCGGACTTGATCACCGGCGACTGCTTCATGTTCGTGATCGCCGCAACTGTCGTTTTATTCGACCACAACAACCGCGCCAGCTCGACGTTCATCACACTTTTTCCGGTGTTGGACGGCATCAGGAATACGTCCTGGGGTTGAATTTTATATTTATCAATCAACATCTGGGCATAGTCGCGCTGCTTCTGCGTCCAGCCGCTCTGGACTGGATCGAATACCATCAATTCCTGTTCCAGAATCGGAACGACGTTATCCAGCGTCTTCTCCTGCGCCATCAAATCCTGAAGCATGTGCGAATGACCGCTGCCCATGACGATCAGCCGGCCTTGCTTCCGCTCCAGCTCCTCGGTGACTTTGGTTATCGAAGGCAGTTGGGTCTGTTCAAATTGTTCCAGAATTTCCAGCATGCTTTTATTCAGCTCATGCACAGCGCTGGCGGGATCGATCCCGGCCGCCGCCGCAAAACTGACGGCATTGACCGCCTGGGCGCCATAGACCTGCAGCATAGGCAGAAAACGTTCTTCTACGCTGAACAATCCCGGCGCTTCCGTCTGCCGGTCCGCCTGCAGCATCTGCCACTGAATCCCCAATCGCCGGCAGTGCTTTTCCATCGCGGCATACAGCGGCGTATCCTGACTGTGGAAGGACAAAACCAAATCATTCCGCTCTATTTTCCAGGCTTCGATCAGCACCCTGGCATATTCCGGACACCGGATTAACGAGGCATAGCGGCGATCGTAGGTCATCAGCTCACGGGGAAACAGACCGATGATTTCAGGATGTCCCTGCAGCCGGGCCGTCAGCTCTTCCGCAAACCAATGATCCTCGCCGATCCCGAAGGCATACACCTTCCTGCCTTCCGCCAGCGCCTGCGCTAACTGTGTCCCGATCCGGACAAACTGATCCATCTGCGATTCTGTCCAGCCCAGCCAGACCTTCTGGAACAAACGGCACTCTTCTTTCAGCATATTCAACACCTCTTCTCTAATTATACGGACAACGACGCAAAAAGGAAGCCTTCGCTTCCTTAAAATTGAATGACTATTCGACGACGATCCGAACTTTGTCGCCTTCCGCCGAAACCACGTCGACCAGTTCGCCGACCTGACCGTCTTCAACCAGTTTCATGATCAAGTCAAGATCCACGCCTTTCAGATCCACGTCCATTCCGCTGAGCTTCATCTGTTTGGTGAAATCCAGACCTGCGCGGATTAGCGACACCGGCACATTGACGCGCACCCGATCGTTATTGGCCGACTCAACCTGAATCCGCAGCATTTTCGGATGGGAAGGCGCGCTGTAAATCAGCGGACGCACCTCCGATTCAGCCGGTTTGGACGTCTTCTCCGTGCGTTTTTCACTTTCTTCGATCGCGTCCAGCAGCCGCAGCCCTTCTTCCACGCTCAGCGTGCCATCTTTGACCATTTCCATAATTTTTTCTCGGGAGTTCATGTTGTTCCTCCTACTTTTTTAACAGCGCAATCGCTTCTTCGGCGCTGATCTCGCCCTGCTGCAGCCGTGAGAGCACATCGTCGGCACGGACGGCAGGTTCTGCTTCCTGTTTGACCGGAAAGCCCATCTTGGTAATGATCGTATCCAGCATTTTCTTCACAGTCGGATAGGAAATATTGAATTCCTTTTCCATTTCCTTGATGTTGCCCTGAACCCGGATAAAGGTCTCGACGAACTGCAGTTCATCTCGATTCAGATAACTGAAACGGGATAAGGCAAACTCGCCGGTAATCTCCGTATGACAGCGGGTACAGGTTAACCGTGTCGCAAGCAGCTGATTGCCGCAGACCGGACACGTTCCGAACACTTCATTTCGCATCGTGTTTCCTCCTTATCCTAAAATATCAATGAGCACCCGATTCGGGCCGGATTCCACCTCGACCAGCCGGAATGGCTCGCAGGCTTTCAATTCCCTGACCGACGTCTGCACCAGTTCCAGAATCGCGTCGCGGTTATCCAGCAGGAGCTGCACGCTTTCATCGCGCGACTGAGCCGGAACATACTGCGATCCCCACAGCACAACTTTCAAGATTGCCGCGGCGGCGCTCAGCGGAATTGCCGGAATCACGACATTTTGTTCAGGCGACTCCACAATGATTTTAATCTTTTTGGCCATCCTCGTGTCCTCCTGAGAACATTATAAATTATATTTGAATTATTTCAAGAACTTTTTAATATTTTTAATATATTTATTAATTATTTAAATATCATTAATTCAAAATTTTATGAATTCCGTTTCGAATTCGAATGTAGACATAGGCCGAATGCAGGTCGGAAAACGTCTTCATGTGGTGATAATAGGAAAACGCCGGATCGCTTAACATATCCAATACGATGTAGCGCCAGCTGACGCCGGTTTCCGCCTGAATCCAGGCAGCCGCGCCCCGTTCCGGTTTGATCTGCCAACTTCCGCATTGCAGACACTGCTCCTGAAGCTCAACCACCATCCCGTCAAGCTGCTCGCACGGATGTTGATCGTCAAGAAAATAACGCACAAAAGAACATGCCTGTTTCAGGCTGTTCCAGACTTCTCTTTCCGCTTCGCCAACCCGCGCAACGGCGATTAATACCGGCGGATGATCCTGCGCATAACGAATAAAACGTTTCCGGCAAAGCTGCGCGTCATAACTGTCGCCGAGAATATCAGAATCCAGGTAAACCAGATCCATGACTGGGACCTCCTTCCGCATTGCTTCTATTCTTATTTTACCACGATCAAGCGCTTTCAACCAGAACAAGAAAAAAGACGGAACCAAAGCTCCGTCTTCATTCACATTCATTTATTTGCGGGAGAGAAAGAAACTTGGGATACCGCTGTTGTCTTCCTCGTCTTCTTCCGTTTCCTTTTTGATTTCTTCCGTGATCTTATTCGCGACCTTGACCGACGGTTTCGCCTGGGAAGGCACCTTGATCTTCGGCAGATCAAAGCCGGTGGCGATGACTGTCACGATGATCGATTCGCCGATCTTCTCGTTAATCGCTACGCCGAAGATGATGTCGATGTCATTGCCGGCCGCTTCGCGGATGTATTCGACCGCGTCGTTCGCGTCGTAAATCGAAATGTTCGCGCCGCCGGTGACGTTGACGATCGCCTTCTTGGCGCCGTTGATCTGAGCTTCCAATAACGGCGACTGAATCGCTTTCTGCGCCGCTTCCTGAGCCTTGTTATCGCCTTGGGAAATACCGATGCCGATCAGCGCGCTGCCCTGACCTTCCATGACCGAGCGCACGTCCGCAAAGTCGAGGTTAATCATGGCAGGAACCGCGATCAGATCGGTGATCGTCTGCACGCCCTGACGCAAAACGTTATCCGCTTCTTTAAACGCTTCAACAAACGGAATCCGGCCGATGACCTGAAGCAGCTGGTTGTTGGAAACGATGATCAGAGAATCAATGAATTCGCTCAACTGACTTAAACCGGCTTCGGCCTGCGCCATCCGCCGCGGTCCTTCAAAGGAGAACGGCTTGGTGACGATGCCGACGGTCAGCGCGCCCATTTCCTTGGCGATCTTCGCAAACAGCGGAGAAGCGCCGGTGCCGGTGCCGCCGCCCATGCCGGCGGTGATAAAGACCATATCGGAACCCTGCATCGCTTCACGGATTTCTTCTTCATTTTCCAAGGCCGCCTTGCGTCCCATTTCCGGGTTCGCGCCGGCGCCTAAGCCGCGGGTCGTTTCCCGGCCCAGTATAATTTTGTTTTCTACCGGAGACTTGTTGAGATCCTGCATGTCGGTATTGGCGACATAGAATTCAACGCCCTGAACGCCTTCCTCGACCATGCGGTTCACGGCGTTGCAGCCGGCGCCGCCGATGCCGAAGACTTTAATTTTCGCAACCTGATTGTATTCTAAATCCATCTTCATTCATCCTCTCGTTTCCTATTTCTGTTTGGCTTCAAAAAGCATGTCTTTTAATCGTTTTGTAATCGAATCGTCAACGCTGGTTTTTTCTTTCTTCAACCCGCCGATCGTCACCGCTTTTTCAAACTGTGCGGCGTTCACGCCGACCTGATCGGTATTTAACAGCGGCTGCTGATCCTTGTAGGCATAGAACAATCCCAGACACCCGGTTAACGCACTGTCGCGCACACCCAGGGTTTCCGGATAATACACCTTCGCCGGCGCTCCCAGATGATCCTGGACATATTCCGCGATTTCCTGCAGCTCGCCGCCTTCGCCGACGATCACAATCTGCGTCTTGCCCGCTTTGAGGATCGGACGGCACATTTGTTCAATCTGTTCCATCCAGGATTCCAGCGGTTCCCGAATCGCTTCGCACAGTTCCTTTTCGGAAAGCGTGTACGTTTTTGTATTTTTTGACCAGATATAGATCGGCGTCTGCACCGGACGACGCTGATTCAATCGCGTGTTGTATTTGACCAAGCGGACGGCTTCCGCCAGCGGCAGTTCGTACCGTTCCACCAGCGCCTGGCTCCACTGATCGATTCCCTGTTCGATAATCTCACAGCTCGCCAGCTTGCCCTTGGACAACAGCGACAGAGTCGTCGTCTGTTCTTCCAGCCGGATTAAAATTAAATTCTGATCCATCGTCTGCTCGAACAACGCCGCTTCCTTCGCGATCGCAAAGCTGTCCAGACTGATATCCAGCACTTCCAGCCCCGCCTGTTCGACACAGCTGACATATTCAAACGCGATCTTACGGTTCGCGCATAACAAATCGACGTCCACCGTCAGCTCGTCGCACAGCTCGCCGATCGGCATCCGCCGCGTCGAGATCCCATTGCACGTATACCGCACGCACACTGCGCTGATCAGCGCCAGTCCGTTCTCAATTTTCGTTTTCATGGCGTTTTTAACCGCTTCCCGAACATCAAGAACGGTTACCCGGCGGTCAAAAGAAGAAACCGGCACCGTAATCTTCAGCGATTTGCGCATCATATCCCGCGAGGGAATGGATAACAAAACCCGTTCAATCCGTGCACCGATCATGCGGGAAGCGTTTTCCGCCGCCCTCCGGATCGCTTTGACAATTTCATTGGGTTCCGTCAGCTGATGAAACTGAACGCCCGCCACAGGAACCCGTTCGACTTTGATTATATTAAAGCGAGTATTGAAGAACTCGCCTACCAGCAATCTAACTTCGTGATCCGCTATCTCCAGCGCCGCGAAAATCTGCTTGTCCATGCCTTTTTCGACCCCCTGAGCTACACATATATACTATATCATAAAACACTATTCAACAAAAGAATTTTTCCAACAATTCGCTTTGCCTTCCACGCCGGATAAAAATGATGTCAGCTTCCTGCGAACGCTGGCGATTTTGGCAGAAATCCGGCGGTTTTTCGTATTTCCAAGCCGCCGTTGTAAAAAAATCCTTTTTCTTTATCACCTTTTTCGGATAACGCCTTGCATTTTTTGGATGATCATGTTATAGTTTACAAGCGAAATTAAGACAGAAAGGGGGGTTACGGTTAATGTCTAGAGTATGTGCCGTATCCGGTAAAAAAGCCTTATCAGGAAATAAGCGTTCTCATTCCCTGCACGCATCCCGCCGCAAGTGGAACGTTAATTTACAAAAAGTTAAAGTGATGGTTGATGGTAAGCCACAGCGAATCCGTATTTCCGCCCGTGCTTTAAAAACACTGAAGGCTCAGCAGAAAAACGGTTAATTAAAAAGGAGTTCACGCTCCTTTTTTTCTTGGCTCAAGTTTCTCTCTGGCTGGTCTCTGTCAGGTTAAAGCCGGAAGACGCTGCTGCAAGCAGGCTAATTATTTTAATCTCGGTATTTAGAAAAAAAATTATTTAACAGGACCGCAGCCCAGGAAAATTGTTCTTTTTCCGATCGTCTGCGGTCTTTTTTTTCCAGATACTTCCAGGCGTTTTTCACTCAACTTTTGCTTTATTTCAGGATCGAACGATTACTCCGGCTGGGCATTGTTTTCCGCTTCCCGGATCGGGATCGTGTACTCCCCTTCGCTTTGCCATAGGCCGTCGCAATGCAGCCAGTCCGGTCCTTCGCAGCGGACAAGCCAGAAACGATAGTGAAGCCGGTCTTCCGCGATCCCATCGTAAAGCAGCCACAGCGTCTGACCGCCGTCGCTTTCCAGCAGCGCCTGCTGCCCATCGGTGCTGAGCGAAGCTTCCTTTTGCGCAAAGGCTTCATCCAGCAGGATCTGCATCGCCTGTGCGGGGGAACGGCGGTTAATATACATATAGGTTGTATCATAAAGACCGCTGACAAAATAATGCACCAATTCCGGCACCGCTGGAAACTCAGGTTCCAGCTCCACGGGCTCCAGTCCGCTCATTCCTTCCTCCAGGGAAGGCATCAGCGCTGCCAACACGGCGTTCTCCGCCCGCATCAAACGGAGCTTATAGGTCATCGTAAACGCTTCGCCGCTGGGTCCGGCGCCCTGGTTGCCTGGGGAAACCGCCCATTCGTTCGTTTTGACCTCCACGAGCTGATCGGCATCGGTCCCCGCCAGCACTTGTACAGAAGCCAGTTCCACGCGGATATCGACGCCGTTAACCCGATAGCCTTCATCCCGCTGACGCAGGGTCAACAAACTCAGCCAGAGCGGATCGGTGCTGGCGGTGTCCAGCTTCATTGCGCCGTTGGGTAATGGCTGCGATAACGTCGGATCCGCAAGGATCGTCTGACGCATCACTTCAACCAACGGCGTTTCGTCTTCCTCCGGAAGGTCCGGGGTCTGAAATAAACCGACATCAGGCAGGGGCGAGGTGCGGACAAAGTTCAGCGGCGCGGTCGGGTTCATTGCGACCGGACAGAGAATCAGCGAACCGTCGATGAACAGATCCTGTTCGTTCAACGTTCCCTCCTCGCTTAACACCAGCGTCCACTGCGGCAGTCCGTCCCGGCACAACGCCAGCGCCAGCGTCCCGAACGGCACCGCGTCGTCATAAGCATAATCTTCCTGAAGCGTTCCATTTTCCAGATGAATTCCCGTGCGGTCGACTACGATTTTCCAGCCGGCCGCGTTGGTTTCCATCAACGACCATTCGCCCTGGATCGCCGAAGCCATGTTATGATAGCTGATCGGATCGCCGCGGTCGCCAAACGTCGCGATCATCTGATGAACGCTCCGGTCCAGCGTTTGATAGGTGATTGCACAGACATCCTCGGCCAGCCACTGCAGCTTCACCGGCCCTTCCACCGTATAGGGAAACGTGTCTTTTTCACGCCGGTAAAGACCATAGCGGCTGCGGCAGAGCACAGTCTTCCCGGTTGTTTTATCCTGCT
Organism: Holdemania sp. 1001095H_141210_F2; assembly: GCF_015558105.1. Lineage (NCBI taxonomy): Bacteria > Bacillati > Bacillota > Erysipelotrichia > Erysipelotrichales > Erysipelotrichaceae > Holdemania > Holdemania sp. 1001095H_141210_F2. The sequence continues at coordinate 23,332 of NZ_JADNPO010000013.1, read as the reverse complement.
TGATCACGACCTGATGACGGCCGTCAGCGGAAAAGCTGATCGTTGTCGGCCGCTGCTGGATCGCCTGCTGCAGCTGCCAGCCAAACCCCGCCATCAGCACCAGCGCGATGCCCAAGCCGCTTTTTCGCCAGCTGGGCGTGCGGATCACAACGCTGCCGGATAAAGTCAATGCCAGAACCAACATTAAATTTAACAGCGGTGAAATCCAGTCCGCAATGTATTCCCAGCCTCGGGCACGGACGATCGTGTACGTCACAATTTGAAGCGCAAGAATTCCGACCGCCACGATCAGGCATACGATGGCCGCCGCAGTCCAGCCGTGGCGTCGCTGCCGGGTTTGCCGCGCCTGATCCAGCTCGACCAGTGAAGGCGATTCGGTTTGAGGCGTCTCCGTCTGCGCAGCGGCAGGGTCATCCTGAACGAGCTCGTCGACTGAAATTCCAAAGCAATTCGCTAACTGACGCAGCTTGTCCAGACTGGGAACTGATTGTCCGGCCTCCCACTTTGACACCGCCTGCCGGGAAACCGCGCATTTTTGAGCCAGCTGTTCCTGTGTCCAGCCGGCCGCTTTGCGCCTCCGCTGAATATTTTCCGCTAATTTCACCATCGTCCACTCCTTCCGACAGAAATCAGTGTAGCACGATCAAAACGGCATTTCCAGCCCAGAAACCGACAAAACAAAAAGGCAACCGACGGTTGCCAGGATCCTTCATCCTTCAGATTTATTCAACATGAAAAAGCAGGGAGATCTGATCTTCCGAACAATCCGCATGCCCGCTTTCCCGAGCGATTTCCACGCCACCCTGCCGGAAGTAAAACGCCAGCGCGCGTTCGTTGTGCTCATTGCAGCGGCAGCCAAAGACCGTGAATCCCGCCTGCTTCACCCGGCGTTCAATTTCCTGCCAGACCTGCCGTCCCAGCCCACGATGTTGAAAATCGGATATCAAATAGAGGGCGTTGACGCTGATCGGCGGCCCGGTCCATCCCGGACGGGGTTTTCCCAGCACAAAATAACCAGCGTCCTCCCCTTCCTCGCAAAGCAGCACGACCTGATTTGCCGGATCCGCGATCAACCGCCGGAATTTTTCCGCGTGCCGGGCTTCGTCAAACTTCAGGAGTTTTTGCGCTGGATAAATTCCCGTATAGGTTTCCTGCCACACCCGGCGTTTCAGCTTTGCCAGCCGGTCCGCCAACCCGGCGTTAGCTTCGATCATGATCATGCGTCCATCTGCTCCCGGATTTGTTCCGCCAGCCTTTCCACGTTGATGCGCGCCGGATCCGTGCAGTCAACCGGGATCAGCGTACCGATCGCAAAGCGCCGGTATCCGCGCTGCGCAATACTTTGTTCAAAAACATCAAAGCTCAGCGTCTTCACTTCTGTCGGTGCTCCGACTTCCGGATACCGGTCGTTCACGACATGGCCGCGGTGCCGGGTCGGCGATTGATCACGCTTGACAAACCGCTCATAAACCGCCCGGGTTTCCCCATCGAACAGAATTGTGATCATCCGGCAGCCGGTTCGCTCCTGCAGCGCCTGCAAGCCCGGCTGGGAAAGATCCTCAAAATTATTCTCCAGAATCACCGACTGACCGGCCGCTAAACAACGCTCTGCCGCATAATAAAGAATTTCCATCGCCGCCAGACCGAGCTGAACCTTTTCCTGCCGGCTTTGAAAACCAATCCGGTCGAACAGCTTCTCTTTGATCTCATCCTTGGACAACATCGCGATCCCCAGCTTTTCGCTGAGCCGGAGCGCCGCCGTGGTTTTTCCGCTGGCCGGCATCCCGGCAATACAAATACAAGTTTTCATCGTCATGTTCAAAATCAAGACTCTCAATCAGGAAGGCTTGATTATTTACTCCTTTTTTTCATTATACCGCACCGGCGGCATTCCGCCAACGGACTCACGGTCTTGATTCCTGCGGTTAAGTCGGATCATCTTCATCAGGCAGGAAAACGATGCCGCATCCTCAATCCGACTATCCTTACAATCGCTTCAGCTTACCCTTTTCAAAATAATAGATGTCTTCCTGCTTAAAGCCATAAAGCGAACCCGGCAGACAAATATGGGGTTCAAAGGTAAACATTTTAACGTCCGACAATTTCGTACCATTCCCTTTTTCAATGTAGATCCGATCTTGTTTATCCTGAACGATCGAATGGCCCAGATTTCCCAGATAATCCAGGTTCACAAAGCCTTACTTTGTGATTTCTTCATTCATGACATAATATAACTCCTCAAACGTCATGGCTTCCGTTGCCGCCTCCGTCAAAACGTGATGCAAATGATCTTCCATGCGCAGTCCCCGCTTCCATTCCGGATGGCGGATATCCGCCGGATGAACAACCACTTTCCCGGCTTCGATCACAATCGTTCTTGCGTAATCGCCCCAGATCCGCTGACACTGCGGGCTCAGATCTACGGTCAGAAGATCATTTTCATGAATCCGCCGGTCCGCGGTTGTATAGTCTTTCCCGGAAATTGAAATTGTCGTTTCCTCCCCGGAAAAAACAAACGCCCCGACATCATAGTACCAAAATGAATCGGCCCCGTTTTCCAGCATAAACCGCTCGCATAAGCTTCTTACTTCCACTAACGACATCCCCGCCGATAAATTCTGCATCAGGTATTCCATCGTCGCCCGGCTTAAATTCTGCATCGTTAAAGAATCCACGCTGATCTCTCCTTTTAAAGACAAAGCCTTACTCCCCGTTGAGGAAATAAGGCTGTTCAGATAATTTTATTTCAAACATGCGTTTGTGCGGCTTTCCTTCGCTGAGAATTGGATTATTCGCCTTCGTCGCGGCTGCGGACGACAAGCAGCCGGCCCTGATCCAGCGTCAGTACCGCTTCGTCCGCCGCGATTTCATTCGAGATGCCGATCGTGTCGCCGCGCTCCATCACATAATGATCGAGCGGATATAGAAACCCTTCCAACGTCAGCACCGCCGGCTCCACCGCGAAAAAGGAAATGAAGCGGCGGGCATCGGGATGAAACACATGCCGTCCCGAATCCAGACAGAACAATTCATTGTTTTTCTCTCGCAGAATGACCGGCAGCTTCTGATGCATGACCAGAAGCAGATTGGCCAGCTGATGATCCTGTCTTCCGCCGACCCCGCCGATCAGAACCATCGGATTATAGCCTTGCCCGGCAGCCCAGCGCAGCGCCGACAGCGCGTCGGTTTCATCCTTCATCGCCGGCAGCACCTGCATCTGATCGGCATATTGCCGGATCAGTTCCTTTTGCGGCGGAGTGACCGAGTCAAAATCGCCGATCGCCATTACCATTCGCCGGTGTGCTTGAGCGCAGATCAGCGCCCCGCGGTCCGCGCCGATCAGATCCCCTTCAGCCAGCGTACAGTCCTGCGCCAGCCCCAGCACGATCGTGCACGGCTTTAACATAACGAATCAACGGCTTCCACAATGTTGTTTTTAAAGATATAGCTGCCGGCGACCAGCACATCCGCGCCGGCCTCACGGCACAGCTTCCCGGTTTCGGCGTTGATCCCGCCGTCGACCTCGATCCGCAGATCAGCGCCGGCCGCCTGCGCCCACTGGCGCAGCACGGTAATTTTATCCAATGCCGACGGATCAAACTGCTGCCCGCCGAAGCCCGGTTCCACCGACATCACCAACACCAGATCGAAATCCTGCCACAACGCTTCCAGCACGGACACCGGCGTTTGCGGCTTGATCGAAATGCCCGGCTTCACGCCTAGCGCACGCAGCTCTTTGGCCAGCGCGCGGCAGTCCTGGGCATCGTTCATCGCTTCGTAGTGAAACGTGATCCACTGCGCTCCCGCCTGGGCAAAGACCGGCGCGTACTTCCGCGGATCGCTGATCATCAGATGCACGTCCAGCTGGCGGTCGGTCAGCTTGCGGAACGCCTTGAGAATGTCCGGGCCGAACGTCAGGTTCGGCACAAAATGGCCGTCCATCACATCATAATGCAGCCACTGGGCGCGGGAAGCGTTGACCGCGTCCATCTGGGAATTCAGCTGGGAAAAATCCAGCGATAAAATCGAGGGGGATATGATCGTCATCAATATTTCTCCTTTCGGCCCTGCACCAGGGTCAGACAATCCAAATAGTCCGCATAGCGGATCCGGGAGACCTGCCGGTCTTCTACGGCCTGCTTGATCGCGCAGCCCGGTTCGTTTTGATGAATGCAGTCGCGAAACCGGCACCGGCCTAAATACGGCGCGAAGTCCGGGACGCTCTGCGCCAGCTCGGTCGGCGTCATGCGGCTGAAATCCAGCGAGGAAAAGCCCGGCGTATCGGCCACCCAGCCGCCGGCCACCTCGTGCAGCTCGACATGCCGGGTCGTATGCTTGCCGCGGCCCAGCGCTTTGGAAATCTCCTGAGTCTGCAGCTGAAACTCAGGGTTCAGCTTATTCAATAAGGAAGACTTGCCGACGCCGCTCTGACCGGTCAGCACCGTCACCTTGCCCCGCAGCACCCCGGCCAGGTTTTCATCGAGCTCTTCCCGGCCGCTCAGCACAACTTCATATCCGCTCTGGCGGTAATCCTCAATCCAGCCGTGAACCGGGTCGTCCGGCTGAACTAAATCCATCTTGGTGATGCACAGCACCGGCTTGATCGAAGCGTTGACGATCAGAAACAGAATCCAGTCGACGAGCGTGCAGGAAAAATCCGGATCCTTTGCGGACATGACGATCAGCGCCTGATCGACATTGGCAACCGGCGGACGGATCAGGGAGTTCATCCGCGGACGAATCCGCTCGATTCCGGTCTGATCGCCGAAATCCGTATATTCGACCCAATCGCCCACGCGCGGTTTGTCCTGCCGCCGGACCTTGCCCATCGCCACGCATGCCACGCGGCGGCCTTCCTCGTCCGCAACCAGATACTGGTTGGAAATAATTCTGATTATTCTTCCGATCATAACGCTCCTTTTCTAATCGTTCCGATGGATGCTTTAATAATAATATAAGGTAATATAGCTGTCTTCATTTTGTTCATACAACGTGCCGAAACCCGGCGAACAGTTGATCACGACGCCCCGCGGCAGATTCGCGGCTTCTTCCTCGCTCATGCCGCTGGTATCCAGCACGGAAAGCATGACTTCCCCACCCTGGCTTTCCAACAGCGACTGGGCCTCAAAGACGTCCATGCCTTTGATCGACCAGTCAATCTGGAAGGTCGGATACGCGGCGATCACAAACCGGATCGTATTGGTTTTCTGCGGATCGATCTTGGTCTGTGGATCGAGCAGTTCCTGTCGCAGGATCGTGCCCGGCGCGCTGTCGCTGGCTTCCTGGCTTGTCTGAATGCGGATATTGGAACCCTCCAGCTTTTCGCGGGCCTCGCCGATCTTCATTCCGACGTAATTTTCAACGACGACATAGCGGCCCAGCGATACCTTGATCTTCACCTGACTGCCGCCCGTCAGTGCCGTACCCGCGGCCGGATCGCTTTCATAGATTCGGTCTTTCTCCACGTCGTCGGTTAACGCGTAGCTGATCTCCGCGCGGTTCAGCTCCAGCCCGGCGTCGCTGAGCGTGGAAGCTGCCTGCTCGACCGTCAGGTTGATCAACGGCGGCACTTCGACCAGCTGGCTTTTGCCGCCCCAGTTGCCGGTCAGCGCGAGGATAAAGACCACCGCCGCGATTGACAGAACGACTAACCCGGTGATCAGCAGGCCCACCCAGGCGTTGCTTTTCTTCTTCCGTTTCTTTTTCTTTTTGTTCGGCTTGGCCGAGGGATGTGAGGAACCGTTCTCCTTGCGCCGGGCCGTGTCGATGGCGATCGTCTTGTTGCCCTCGCTCGGTGTTTTGAACACGACGCGCGGCTCATCAGCGCGCTGCGGGGACAGGCAGGTCGTTAAATCCTGAAGCATGGCCTCGCAGCTGGGATAGCGGAAATTCTTATTTTTCGCGGTCGCCCGCAGGATCACGTTTTCAACGGCCTGGGGCAGCTGCGGATTGAGCTTGCGGATCGAGGGGATTTCCTCGCGCATGTGCTTCATCGCGATCTGTACGGCCTGTTCGCCATGGAACGGCACCTCGCCGGAAAGCAGCTCGTAGAACACGATGCCTAAGGAATAAATATCGCTCTGGCGCGTTGCGGCTTCCCCGCGCGCCACCTCCGGGGCAAGATAGTGAACCGACCCCATGACCGAATCCGACTGCGTCAGCTGCAGCGCATCCTGCGCCAAGGCGATGCCGAAGTCGACGACCTTGAGCGTACCGTCATCTTTGATCAGTACGTTCTGCGGCTTGATATCACGGTGAATGATATTGCAGCGGTGCGCTTCGGCAACCGCGCTGACCAACTGCTTCATAATCGCCACGGCTTCTTCCTTGCACAAAGCGCCGCGCTGGGCGATCAGCTGTTTCAGATCCTTGCCGCGGACGTATTCCATCACGATGTAATGGTAGCCGTTTTCCTCGCCGACGTCGTATATGTCGACAATGTTGGGATGCGAGAGCGCCGTGGAGGCGTTGGCTTCCCGCTGAAACCGCAGCAGCGCAACGGGATCGTTGCTTAATTCCCCGCGCAGCACCTTTACCGCGACCTCCCGGTTGAGCAGCGTGTCGACAGCGACATAGACGTCCGCCATTCCGCCCTGGCCGATGTGCTTGACGACCATGTAGCGCTTGGCAATCATTTTGTTCATCGCTTATCCCCCGCTTCCTTCTGGATCAGGATGATCGTGATGTTGTCGTAGCCGCCCTGCAGCAGCGCCAGATTCATCAGCTGTTTGCTTTTGGCCTGCAGCGTCTGGCGGCTGTCGAGCATGACCTTGGCGATCACACTGTCGGGCACATAGCCGTGTAGTCCGTCGGAGCATAATAAAAACGTATCCGCCAGATCGTCAATCCGCGTCAGATCGATGCGGATGTTGGACCAGATGCCCAGGGCGTTGGTCAACATATTCCGCTTCGGATGATTCATCATTTCTTCCTCGCTCAGCTCTCCATGGTTGACCATGTCCTGAACCAGCGTGTGATCCTGCGTCAGGCAGCGGAAGCTGCCATCCTGAAACGAAGCATAGGCACGGCTGTCGCCGACGTTGATCACGTAGCTGCCCTGCGGGATCAGCAGCACCCCGACCAGAGTCGTGCCCATTCCCTGATATTCCCGGCGGGTTGTCGAAAGCGTGAACACGGTGTCGTTGGCCTTGCGGATCTGATAGCGCAGCCAGGTCAGAGCTTCCTCCTCATCCTTAAAGCCTTTGTTCGCGCTGAACACCTCGCTGAAATACTGGATCGCGGTCTGTGACGCCACGTCGCCGGAATTGCCCCCGCCGATGCCGTCGCAGACCAAAGCGAAAACATCGCCTACCTCATTGGAGGCGATGACATAGCTGTCCTGATTGTTTGCGCGGACCAAGCCGGTATCGGTAGCGCCGAAGCACTTCATTGCCCGCGCATCCTTTCATGCTTGGCGCGCAGCTGCCCGCACGCGGCGTCGATGTCGTTGCCGTGCTCCTGGCGCAGCGTCGCTTTCACGCCCTGCTTCATCAGCACGTCGTAAAAGCGCATCGCGGATTTGTAATCCGTACTCTTATAGCCGTTTTCATCGACTTGATTGTAGGGAATCAGATTGACGTAAGCGTTCATGCCGCGGATCAGGGAAGCCAGCTTCACCGCCATCTCGTTGGTGTCGTTGACGCCTTGAAGCAGAATGTATTCAAACGTCAGGCGGCGGTTGTTCTCCACCGAATAGCGCCGCAGACAAGCCATGAGCGGCCCTAACGGATAAGCCTTGTTGACCGGCATGATCCGGCTGCGCAGCTCATCGGTCGGGGCGTGCAGCGAGATCGCCAGGTTGTACTGCTTATGCTCGGCCGCAAACCGATCGATGCTCGGAATCAGCCCGCTGGTCGAAATCGTGATGTGGCGGGCGCCGATCGCCAGCCCCTTGTCATGGTTGATCGTGTTGCAGAAATTCAGCACGTTGTCATAATTGTCAAACGGTTCGCCCGTGCCCATGACGACGACGTGCGAAATCCGGTCTTCTTCCTTGTCCAGCTCCAGCTGCACGGTCATGACCTGTGCGACCATTTCACCGCTGGTCAGATCCCGCTGTTTTTTCAGCAGACCGCTGGCGCAGAACGTGCAGCCCATGTTGCAGCCGATCTGCGAGGTTACGCATAAGGAGCGGCCGTAATTGTAGGTCATCAAGACGCACTCGACCAACGCCCCGTCGCCCAGCTCAAACAAAAACTTGATCGTGCCGTCGCGCGACACCTGCTTTTCAACAAGCTGGATCGGATTGATGCAGAACTGTTCCTTCAGCGCTGCGATCATCTCCTTGCTTAAATCGGTCATCTGATCGAAGGACGTCGCATGCTTGCGGTACAGCCATTGAAAAATCTGATCGGCCCGGTATTTTTTCCATCCCAGGCTGAGGACGAGTTCCTCAAGTCCGGAATAACTGTAATCATAAATTGTTTTCATTCTATCACCGTCCTTTATTCTATCATATTTTTAACCGCGGCGGGTCATTTTCGCGATATAAAAGCCATCCTGCGCGCCTTCATCCGGGAAGATCGTTTGTTCCGCCAGCAGCTTAAATTCCGGATGCTGAAGCAAAAACGCGGCGACCTGCTTGTCGTTTTCCTTGCGGTTGAGCGTACAGGTGCTGTAAACCAGCGTCCCGCCCGGTTTGCACAGCGGCGCGCAATGAGCCAGGATCGCAGCCTGCAGTGCGACGATCTCGTCCAGCGAGGCGGGCGTCAGCCGCAGCAGAATTTCCGGCTTATGCCGCAATACGCCCAATCCGCTGCACGGCACGTCCAGCAGCACGCGGTCAAACTGCCGCCCGGTCAGCTGCTGGTCCGCCTGCGCGGCATCGAGCGTCCGGGTCTGAATGATCGTCGCACCGCAGCGCTGCGCCGCTTCCTCGACTAACGCCAGCCGATGGGCATGCAGATCGCAGGCCAGAATTGTGCCTTCGTTGTTCATCATCGCCGCCAGCTGCGTCGTCTTGGTGCCCGGCGCGCTGCAGGCGTCAAAAACCGTGTCGTGCGGTTTGGGATCGAGCATCAGCGCGACTTGTTGGCTGGAACGGTCCTGAATGACGATTTTTCCTTCCTTCAGCCAGGGATCGCTGACCGGATTGCCCGCGGTGCGGATCGTCCAGCCGTTGGGCTCCAGCGCCCAGTCCGGCCGCTGCGCCAGCGCTTCCCGGCTTAATTTCAGCGGATTGATCCGCACGCTGACCGCCGCTTCTTCCAAGTCTGCCAGCGCGATCCGGCGCATTTTTTCTTCGCCATAGTGGGCCTTCCACAGCTGCAGCAGCCACTGCGGATGACTGGTCACTAACGCCAAATCCGCGATGGATTCCGGCTTAGGCAGCGGTTTGGGTCCGCGCCGCAGCAGCTGGCGCAAAACGGCGTTGACCAGACCTTTTTTGCTTCGCGGACACAGCTCGACCGCGTCGTTGACGATGGCGTACTCAGCGCCTTTATCGAGATAAAAAAGCTGGTACACGCTCATGTCGAGCAAGACCGCGACGCTGGGTTCGGGCACGTTGCGCACTAAATCCCGCCATTGCCAGCGCAGCGGTTCACGATGGCGCAGCACGCCGTAGATCACGGCGGTCACCCAGCGTTTTTCTTCCTCACTGAGCGTCTGGCCGTGCTGGCGCAGCCACAGATTGGCATACTGGCCTTCGTTGAGGATCGCGTTCAGCCCCTGCCACGCTCTTTTTCTTGTTGTGTTCATCAGCCTGCTCCTTTGCTTGTTTATGCTTGATCTTCCTGCGAAACCGCCGGCTGAGACAGAGCGGGCGGTTCTCTAAAGAGGAAACGGAATGAATGAAATCCGCTACTCGAGAATCAGCGGATTGACGTCGATGCTTAAATGGGCCTGAGAGCGCTGCCTGCGGTATTCCTGGAGAACCTGCGCCAGCGCGGTCTTCATCTGATCCAGATCCTTGCCTTTCAGCACCAGACGGCTGCGGTAGCGATCCTGCAGCTTAAACAGATCGCTCGGCCCCAGCACCTTAAACAGACTGGATTGCCGCAGCGCCTGCGCCACGACCTGCGCCGATTGCTTCGGACGGTCCGGCCGGATGTCGGAAAAGGTCAGCGCGATCAGGTAGGTATACGGCGGATAGCCGCCTAAATGCCGGTACTGCATCTCCTGATAGAAAAAGCTTTGATAATCCTGCCGGCTGCCGGCGACAACCGCGAAATGGTTCGGGTCAAACGCCTGGATGACAACCTCCCCGGGCGTCTGGGAACGGCCGCTGCGCCCGGCCGCCTGCATGATCAAATCGAACGTCATCTCCACGCTGCGAAAGTCCGGCCGGGCCGTACCGGCGTCGGCGTTAAGGATACCGACCAGCGTGACCTGCGGAAAGTCCAGACCCTTGGCGATCATCTGCGTGCCGACCAGGATATCCGCTTCATGCCGGCCGAATTGTTCAAGCAGCTTCTGATGCGCTTCCTTGCGCGATGTCGTATCGGCGTCCATGCGCAGCACACGGGCCTGCGGAAACAGCCGCGTGACTTCTTCCTCCAGCTTCTGCGTGCCGTAGCCCGGCGCCGCAAACGTCCGCGATCCGCATTTCGGACAGACCGTAACCAGCGGGAACTCCGAGCCGCACAGATGACACTTCATCTTCTGAATTGATTTATGATAGGAAAGGGCCACGTCGCAATGCGGGCACTGCAGGGTTTCGCCGCACTGGCCGCATTTGATCAGCGGACTGTATCCACGCCGGTTCAATAACAGGATCGCCTGCTCGCCACGCTTGATCCGGTCCGCAATTTTCTGGCGCAGCACGTCGCTCAGGATTCCCGACTGCGCGCGGTTCTGGTTCTTCATATTGACCACTGTGCAGACTGGCAGCTGACGGTTGACCCGTTCTTTCAGCTCAGCCAGACCGTACACCCCTTTTAGCGCCCGGGCGTAGGATTCCAGCGACGGCGTCGCGCTGCCCAGGATCACCTTGCATCCGAAATGACGTGCGCGGTGAATGGCGATATCGCGGCAATGGTACTGCGGCAGGGAATCCTGCTTATAGCTGGAATCGTGCTCCTCGTCCAAAATGATCAGGCCGAGATGGTCAAATGGCATAAACACCGCCGAGCGGGTACCGACGACAATCGAAGCCTGCTTTTCAAATACCCGGCAGTATTGTTCGTATTTCTGTTGATTGTTCAGCGCGGAGTGATAAATCGCCACATCGTTCTGGAAACGGCCTTTGACGCGCGCTACCATCTGCGGGGTCAGCGAGATTTCCGGCACTAGAATTAACACCTGTTTGCCCGCGTCGAGCACCTGACGAGCCAGATGCAGATAGACCTCCGTCTTTCCGCTGCCAGTCACCCCATGAAGCAGGATCACGTCTTGAATGCTCGTTTGAATTTCCTGCACGACCCGCTTCTGATCCGCGTTCAGCGGCAGAAAGGCTTCCGCCTGACCGGCCTGTTCTTCCCGCGCTTTTACCGTCCGGCTGTCCAGCCGGACGCAGCCCAGCTTTTCCAGCGTGCGGGTGATCGCCGGCGACTGTTTGCGCCATTGCGCCAAAACTGTCGGGCCTTCCGTCCGCAGCCAGCCCAGCACTTCCTTCTGCCGGGGCGTTAAGAGCGGATGCTCACCCACGTACACGGCAATCTGTTCCATTTTAATTTTCTGATTCGAGCTTTTCGGCTTGAGCTTGCTCGGCAGCATCGCCTGAAAACAGGAAATCACCGGGGAAAGCGTATCCTCCGCCATCCATTTAGCCAGCTCAAACAATTCCGGCGTGATCAGCGCGTTCTCATCGAGCACGGACAAAAGCGGTTTCAAAGGACGCCCGTTGACCTGAGTCTCCGGCTGACCGTCGTCCACCTCCGTCACCGCATCGACAAACCCGACGTTCTGACGGCCGTTGAAATCAACAGTCACCCGCTTGCCCTTTTCTGCCGGCAGCTGCAGCGCGTCATAAGAAAACACCTGATCGAGCTGTAAAACCGGATGTTCAATCCAAACTTTCGCGATCCGCATGCGCTCTCACCTCCGAATTCTGTCCTTTATCATATCATAATTTAAGCGCCGCGAAAACGGAAGTTCGGAAAAAGCCGGCAGAGTTTGGCGGACAATAAAAAGAATCCAGCGCGCCGGTTTAACGGCTGGCATTCGTTTCCCGCTGGCGAAGTTTCCGGCAGGTGCGGTAGAATTTCTGATACGACATTCCGCTTTGGGCAATCAGCTCCTTGGATGGCCGGCTTTTCTGCCGCCATTGTTGATACAGCGGCATGAACTCCGGCGGCACCGCCAGCTGCGGACGGCCCAGATGCACGCCCTTTTCCTTGGCGATCCGGATGCCCTCGGCCTGGCGCTGGCGAATCATCTTGCGCTCGTTCTCCGCGACAAACGAAAGCAGCTCCAGCACAAGATTGCAGATGAGCGTGCCGACCAGATCCTGATCGACGCTGGTGTCCAGAATCGGCATATCCAGAATTTTGATATGGACTTTACGGGTACGCGTAATCCATTTCCATTCCTCCAGAATTTCTTCATAATTGCGGCCTAACCGGTCCAGGCTTTGAACGACGATCAGATCGCCCGGCTTGACCTTGCGGCGCGTCAGCTTCTGATAACCGGGACGGTTAAAATCCTTTCCGCTGAGCTTATCCATATATATCCGCCGTGGCGCGACGCCATAGGCGATCAGCTCCTTCCTCTGACGCTCGATATTCTGATCCTTTGATGAAACGCGGATATATCCGTAAACGGTCTGTGACATAACTTCCTCCTCCATGCATTCATTACATCATAGACACAGAAAAAAGGGAGATGGTAAACTTTTTCTCCCTTTGATCAACCGCTTTGTTTTAAAAAGGTGTACCTTTCTGACACATTGGAAACAAGCTGTAAAAATTACCAAAATAGGTTTTGACAGGAAACGTTCTACCTATTAAAATAAAGAATAGAGTGATTTGCTGGGTGTTTTATTAAAGTACACTTTACTGAAACGATAAAGGAGTGAGAAGGATTATGGCACTAATTGATCAGATCGCAGACCAGTGCGGTTTATTCATTTCTGATTTAAAGGCGCAGGATAATTACTCCGTTATTGCCGAGGTCCTGACGCAGATTGACCCGGATTCTTTCCCGGTTACGGACTGGAATCATTTTATAACGTATTTATTTGAAAAGGATGTTGCGTTCACTACCGCCAAGCAGGCCCGGCAGACATGCCTGGAACAATTAGATCAGAAATGAGAAGCGAAAGCTTCTTTTTTTATCAAATCAAAAACCGGAGCGTTCACCCCGGTTTTCATCGTTGTTTCTCATTTTAAGAGATCTTTGTTTACAAGGAGCCCTGCTCCGTGATGATCATATCCAGCGGAACATCGAAAGCCTCCGGCTCAAAATCAGCCACGCGCTGCATTGTGTAGGCCAGTCCGACCTTCAAGCCGGGAAAGGTATCTAGCACCGAGTCATAATACCCTTTGCCGTAACCGATCCGGTTCTTGCGCCAATCGAATCCGACGACCGGGACGATCATCAGCTCCAGCTCGGACAACGCCGCTTTGCGGGACGGCTGCGCCACCGGTTCCAACAGCTCGAAGCGGGAAGGAATGCAATCCTCCAACCCTTCGATCCAATAGAAATCCAGCGTGTTCCGCCCTTCGCGCACGACGCACTTGGGAACGGCGATCTGTTTGCCCTGATCGAGCAGATGCTGCAGGATCCGGCGGGTATCCGCTTCATCATTGATCGAAATATACATTCCGATCTTCTGATACGGTTCCTGCACCTTCATGAGCTGCGACCGGATATTTTCATCAAACTGCGCTTTGAGCAGCGGCGGCAGCTCGTGCCGCTTCATCTGCGCCAGCTTCCGCAGTGCTTTTTTATCCAACGCTGCCCTCCATATCCAGCTTCAGCAGCTGGTTCAGCTCGACCGCGTATTCCATCGGCAGCTCGCGGGTAAACGGTTCCAGAAAGCCCATGATGATCATTTCTGTCGCCTGCGATTTCGTCAGTCCGCGCGACATCAGATAAAACAGCTGTTCCTCGGAAATCTTCGAGACTGTCGCTTCATGCTCGATCGTCGAAGTCCGCGAAGACGACACGTTTGTCGGAATCGTGTCGCTGCGGGACTGCTCGTCCAGGATCAGCGTATCGCATTCCACCTTCGAACGGGCGTATTCCGCTTTCGGCCCATGCTGGACCAGACCGCGGTAATTGACCTCGCCGCCCAGCCGGGAAACCGACTTGGAGATAATCGTACTGGAAGTATGCGGCGCCAGATGAATCATCTTGGCTCCGGCGTCCTGGACCTGATGACGGGATGCCACGGCGATCGAAATGCACATGCCGCGGGCATATTCGCCGACTAACAGACAGGCCGGATATTTCATATTCGTCTGCGACCCGATGTTGCCGTCGATCCACTCCATCGCCCCGTGCGCATCGACCTTGGCGCGCTTGGTGACGAGGTTGATGATGTTGTCCGACCAGTTTTGAACAGTCGAATACCGGCACTTGCCGCCTTCCTTGATGATGATCTCGACCACCGCGGCATGCAGCGATTCCTTGGAATACGTCGGCGCCGTACAGCCTTCGACGTAATGCACGTCGGCGCCCTCATCGACGATGATCAGCGTCCGTTCAAACTGACCCATCTGTTCCGAATTGATGCGGAAATAGGACTGCAGCGGTTTTTCCAGCTTTACCCCTTTCGGGACATAGATGAACGAACCACCCGACCACACGGCGCTGTTGAGCGCAGCGAACTTGTTGTCGGTATACGGTACAACCGTCGCGAAGTATTCCTTCACCAGTTCCGGAACCTGCTGCAGAGCGGAGTCGGTATCCAGGAAAATGACGCCCTTCTCCTCGACTTCCTTCAGCATGTTGTGATAAACCGTTTCCGATTCATACTGGGTGTTGACGCCGGCTAAGAACTTCTGTTCCGCCTCCGGGATGCCCAGCCGGTCAAAGGTGTCCTTGATCGTCTCCGGTACCTCTTCCCAATCCGTTTCCTTCTTGTTGCTCGGACGGATATAGTAGGTGTAATCGTCAAAATTCAACGTGCTTAAGTCAGGACCCCAATCCTGGATCGGCATCTTGACGAACGCGTCATAGGCTTTCAGACGGAAATCCAGCATCCACTGCGGTTCCTTCTTGATCGTTGAGATCTCGATCACCGTTTCCCGGGTCAGGCCCTTTTTTGTTTTGAAGACGCTGACGTCCTCGTCGTGAAAGCCGTATTGGTAATCGTCCTGCGTCTTCAGGACTGTTTCTTGTTCGCGGCTCATTGATTTTTCTCCCATTCTTCGATCATTTCCTTCATCGCTTTCCAACCGATCGTCGCGCATTTAATCCGGTTGGCCTGCTTGCTGACATTCTTGAAGGCAACCGCCTCCTGCAGCCGTTCCGGATCATATGGCTGTTCCTCGATCATCGCGAAATACTCGTCGATGATCGCCTTGGCTTCGGCAACGCTTTTGTCTTTCAACAGCTCCGTCATGATCGAGGTCGACGACGTTGAGATCGTGCAGGCGACCCCGTCGAAGCGCACGTCTTCGATGCTGCCCGCAGGGTTGATTTTGGATTGAACCGTAATATCGTCGATGCAGGATTCCGAAGCCATATGCACCTGATGGTAGCCCGCGTCGTCCGTCAGCTTATGATTGTGCGGATATTGATAGTGATCCATGATGATCTCGCGCAAGACCATCGGATCCTCCAGCAAACTGGACATAAACTTCCTCCTTTCAATCAGAAGAACAGTCCGACGCAGTTTTCCAGCGTAATTTCACTGCACGCCTGGACAAACCGGTCGACGTCCTCCTTCGTGTTATAGAAATACAAACTGGCACGGATCGTTTCCGAGGTCTTCAGCACATTGAGCAGAATTTTAGCGCAATGATTGCCGGAGCGCACAGCGATCCCCTTGGAATTCAGATATCCGGCCGCATCCTGAGCGAACACATCCTTCACATTGAAGGCGATGATGCCGGTCGGTGAGGTTGGATTATACAGGATCAGGTTATCCAGTTTTTTCAGTTTTTCAATCGCGTAGGCCTTGAGCTCATGCTCGTAGGCTTCAATCTTGTCCATGCCGATGTTTTCGAGATAGCGCACAGCCTGCTGCAGGCCGAGCACCCCTTCGATATTCGGCGTCCCGGCTTCAAATTTATACGGCGCGTCCTTTAACAGGATGTTGCCGCACATGTCAAAGCGGGCGTTGCTGCCGCCCCCGAGCATGAACGGATCGGTTTTCTGCAGCAGCTCAAATTTGCCATACAGCACGCCGATGCCGGTCGGGCCGCACATCTTATGCGCGCTAAACGCCAGGAAATCCACGTCCCAGGCTTTCACATCCGTCGGCGTGTGCGGCACGGACTGCGCCCCGTCGCAGACGACGATCGCTCCGTGTTCATGGGCAATCCGCGTCATTTCCTCGATCGGCGCGACATAGCCCAGCACATTGGTGATATCCGCGACAGCGACGATCTTCACCTGCTCATGCATCGCCTTGCGGAAGTTCTCCAGCGTCAGCCGGCCATCCTCCGTCAGGGGAATGTATTCAAGCTTCGCACCGGTTTCCTCCACGACTTTAAACCACGGCAGGATGTTGGACGCGTGTTCCGCCTCCGTCGACAGAATCACGTCGCCCGGCTTTAAATACTTCCGCCCGTAGCCATACGCCACCAGATTCAGCGACGCGCTGGCCCCGGCCGTAAAGACGATTTCCTTCGGCTCGGCATGGATAAACCGCGCCACGTCTTCGCGGGTTTTCTCATAGGCTTCCGATACCTGATAGGAAATTTCATAATCACCGCGGTGAACGTTGGTCGTCTGCTCGGTGTAATACCGCACGACGGCGTCGATCACACACTGCGGCTTGAACGTCGTCGCGGCGTTGTCCAGATAAACTAGCGGATGCGACTGCATCGTGCGGTTGTGAAACATTGGAAAATCCTGTCTTATTTTGAGGACGTCAAACATACTTCATTCACCTTCGTTTCAATTTCCTGAGCCAGGGCTTCCTGAAGTTTTGGATCGTCGCTGATCCGGGCGATCGGCAGCAGATAGCCGATCGTGACCAGGCGGATCGCTTCGTCTTCGCTCAAGCCGCGGCTCTGTAAATAATACATCTGGTTTTCATCCATTTGTCCGATCGTCGTCGCATGGCTGGCTTCCACATCGTTTTCATCGATCAATAACTTCGGCAGAATCGTCGCGGTCTGCTGGGCGTCAAAGGTCAGTGCGCGGCTGGTCTGATGACTCTTGGCACCGCGGGCGCCCTTTTCGATCTTGCCGGTCGCTTCCATGCGGTAGCGTCCGCCCTGCAGGACAATGCTGTAATTCTCCATGATTCCCGTCGTCTGTCCGGCCTGGTGAATGAGATCGACGACAAACTGCTTCTGAGTCTGTGCGATCACCGCCGACTGAACCAAAGCCTCGGCCCCGCTTTCCTTCAGCAGGGTCTTGGACTGATGATCGACCGTGCCCGGATTCAGCTGCACATACGCCGCTTTGAAGCGGGCGTCACGGTAAATTTCGTTGCTTTCGCGAATCGTGATCGGCGCGCTGCTCTCATTCCAATACAAGAGCGTGAGCTGGCTGGCCGCTTCCGCCCGCACCTGAATCGTCAGAGCTTCGGCTTGACGGATCCGGACGACCAGGGAGCAGGCCGTTTGCGCAGGCGCGGTCAAAGTCAGCGTCAGCGGCGCGGAAGCGTCGATGACAAGCTCGCGCAATGTTTCCTGTAAAACGACGGGGCTGACCGGACTTTCATGCAGGGTCAGCACTGTTTCAGCCATGCTTGCGGCCCCTTGCGCTGGCGGCGCAGCTGCCCAGGGTGAAGGTCAGCTTCACTTCTTCTTTGGCCGGCTGCAGATCCAGCTGTTGATACAGCCAGTCGTAGCCGTCCTGATCAATTTTCTGAACCAGCGTTTCATCGCCTTCCATGACGATCCGGCCGTTGATCAGCACGTGTGCGTGCGTCGGCTTTAATAACTGATAGAATCGTTCGTAATGCGAAACGACGATCATACCCAGCCCCGTTTCCTGCTGCATCTGCGTCACGGCGTCGGCCACGATTTTCAGAGCGTCGACGTCCAATCCGCTGTCAATCTCATCCAGCATCGCCAGCGACGGCTTCAGCATTTTCATCTGCACGATTTCGTTGCGCTTTTTCTCGCCGCCCGAAAAGCCCTCATTGAGGAAACGATGTGCTAAATCCGGCTTCATCTGCAGATCTTTAATCGTCTTTTCCATTTCCTTAATAAAAGAGAACAGGGAAATCGGATTTTCCCGGCGGGCGTTCATTGCCGCACGCAGGAAATCGGAGTTCGTGACGCCCGGCACTTCCTGAGGATACTGCATCGCCAGAAACAAACCAGCGCGGCTGCGCTCGTCGACGCTCATCGCCAAAACGTCGCGTCCGTCGTATTCAATCGTTCCGCTTGTCACAGTATATTTCGGGTGCCCCATAATCGCCGCCAGCAGCGTCGATTTTCCGTTTCCGTTAGGACCCATTAAAGCATGTATTTCATGATCGGCGACCGTCAGATCGATCCCTTTGAGGATCTCCTTGCCTTCGACCTCAACATGAAGATTTTTAATCATCAGCTGACTCATTCTCTCATCCTTTCCGCTCATGATTCGAGTTGTTATCCAGACAAAAAATGTCCAGAATGATTATAGCATATTCTGTTTCAGGATGTGCGGATTATTATCTGTTCAAACGGCTTTACCAAGCACTCTTTCGGCCTTTTTCTTCCAGCGATGATGGAAAAAAGCGGGAAAATGGGGTTGTTCACACAAAATTCAGATAGAAAGCCTGCCGATCAAATTGCAAAGTCCCCTGAAATACCCTATAATAATAAAGTTCATTAGGAGGTACATTCATGTTACAAACACTCAAAAAGTACTGGTTTGTGTGCCTTGTTGGCGTTCTGTTAATCGGAGCCAGCATTTATTTTGCATACGACCAGAACAAAGGAAAGCTCCCAGGAAAATCAGTCGGCGGCGAGGACGTCGTATTCTCGATCGGCGATCAGGATATCACAGCCGGAGAATTCTACGACACGCTGTTTAACGAAATGGGCGTCGCCGGCGTCTATCAGTTCATGGAGAAAGCGGTCGTTGACCCGTCCATTGAAACCACGGAGGAAATGAAGACGCAGGCCCAGTCGTATGCGGATTCGATTACGGCGCAGTATCAGTCGACCTACGGCGATCAGTACAAGGAAATGCTGCTGACAGCGCTCAACGGCGTCGGCTACAGCAAGCTTTCTGATCTGACAGACTACTTCATCCACATCCAGAAGACGCAGCAGATGATCAAGGATTACATCAACGCGCATGCCGACGAATACATCCCGGCGTATGTTGAAGCGAAGAAGCCGCGGATTGTCAGCCATATCTTAATCAAGATGGATGATCCGGCCAACCCGACAGAAGAAGAAACCAACCGTGTCAACGCGGTTAAGGACGCGCTGGCCAGCGGCCGCGACTTCGGCGAAGTGGCGCAGGAGTTGTCAGAAGATTCCGGCTCTGCCGTCCAGAATGGTTCGATCGGCTACATGGACGCCGACAGCCAGTTAGTCTCCCCGTTCCTGGAAACCGCACTGGCGATGAACGAGGGCGAGGTCAGCGAATGGATTCAGACGACCTATGGCTGGCACATCATCAAGTGCGATGTTTCCGACACGGAGACGCTGAAAGGCTATGATGAGTTCTACGACGCCCTGGCGACCTACTACCCGAACCTGCAGCCGAAGGTTGTCTGGGAGAAGGCTCAGGAAATGAACCTGGACTTCAAGGGCAACGACGAACTGCAGAACAAACTGTTGATCTACATGGGCTTAAATGAAAAAGACGAACCGGAAACTCAGCCGGAAACTACGGAAAACACGGAAAATCCTGAAGGTCAGGGCGAAGATCAGAACAACGCCGAAGATCAAAACGGTGAAAACAACGGCGAACAGGGAGGAAACGAATAATGAAGAAGCTTGTTCTTTTAGCCCTCGGGGCCTTATTGTTAGCGGGCTGCAGCGATGCGCGCGCGTCCCTGAAAGATCCGAAGACAGCCGTCTTCTCCGTTGGCAATCAGACGCTGACCAAAGGCGACATGTACAACTTCATGTTGGCGCGGGATGCCGGCTATTTCACGATCAATGAAGCAAAGAAAGTTATTTTTGAAAAAGAAGTTCCAGTAACGGATGAAATGCGCAGCGAAGCGGAAGAAACGCTGAACACGTACAAGACGATGCTGGGCGATTCGTTTGCCAGCTACCTGCAGTCCTATGGCTTTGCGGATGAGGAAGAATACCTGAACAACAGTCTGTTAGTCAGTCTGCAGGCTCAGGAACTGACGAAGGTTTACGTCAACGAAAAGTTCGGCGATCTGGTTTCCCGTTATTCCCCGAAGAAAATCCGGATCATGCAGTTCACTGATGAAGCAACGGCCAACCAGGCCCTGGAACAGGTCAAGAGTGGCGCGAACTTTGAAGAAACGGCGACAAGCTTAGGCTCCAGCGTTTCCGCCGCCGAGACAATCGCAACGACGCAGAGCAGCTATGCGACCAACGTCCTGTCGACGCTGTCGGTGATCACAGATCCAACACTGACCGACGTGATCGCTGATGACAACGGCGCGAACTTCTACATCGTTCAGGTCATCGCGACGGATGCGGAAAGCTTCAAGGATGAAGCGGTCGATACGATCGCCTCGATCAGCGCGCTGTCTTCGGAAGCATCGATCTTCTATTTTGAAAAATACAATTTCACAGTCTATGATAAGACGATCTATGATCAGTTGGAATCCAACTACGCGGATTATCTGATTCAGGCAAAATCGAAGTAAAAAGAGACCTTAAACACGAAAGCCCCAGGAGCTGCAAACGCAAATTCCCAGGGCTTTTTTCTGACTTTGATCGGTGACGAAAAGATAAAAGTTTATCAATCTATGTATTTGAAAAAGGTCTGCGAATATTTTTCCAATCCGCAGGTGATCGCTGGAAATGCATTCCACTTTCCTATATAATAAGGGACATGGAGGGATAATAAATATGGAAAAAGCAAAGGTTTATACAACGAACCTGAGGACCTATGGAACGACCAGCCTGTTGGACAAGCTGGAACGACTGGTGAAACAGGCGGGAATTGAAAAACTGGATTTTCAAGATAAATATGTCGCGATTAAAATTCATTTTGGCGAACCGGGAAACCTGGCTTACCTGCGGCCGAATTACGCACATCGAATCGTAGATCTGATCAAGTCGTTGGGCGGTAAGCCGTTTCTGACTGACTGCAACACCTTGTATGTCGGCGGACGAAAGAACGCTCTGGATCATATTGAATCAGCGTATCAGAACGGCTACAATCCGTTCAGCTGCGGCTGCCACATTCTGATCGCCGATGGTTTGAAAGGAACGGACGAAACTTTAGTGCCGATTCATCAAAAGCATGTCAAAGAAGCCAAGATCGGCCGGGCAATTATGGATGCGGATATCTTCATCACGATGACTCATTTTAAAGGGCATGAATCCACGGGATTCGGCGGGACGTTGAAGAATATCGGGATGGGCTGCGGTTCCCGTGCCGGAAAGATGGAAATGCATAACAGCTCAAAGCCGCAGGTCAATCCTGAACGGTGCCACAGCTGCGGCATGTGCCAGAAGATCTGTGCCCACAGCGCCTTGAACTTCGATGAGAATCACAAGATGCACATTGATCACAGCCGCTGCGTTGGCTGCGGGCGCTGCATCGGCATGTGCAACTTCGATGCGATTGAACCGATGAACGACGAGGCTAACGATATCCTCAACGAGAAGATTGCCGAGTACTCGCTAGCGGTTATTCAGGGTCGGCCACACTTCCATATCAGCTTTGTCATGGACGTCTCACCATGCTGCGATTGTCATGCGGAGAATGATTTGCCGATCGTTCCGGATATCGGGATCTTTGCCTCCTTTGATCCGGTAGCCCTAGATCAGGCTTGTGTTGATGCGGTAAACCAGGCTCCGGTGATTGCGGGCAGCGTCTTGGATGAGCATCAGCATGATCACCACGATCACTTCACCGACACGCATCCGGATACTAACTGGCAGACGTGTCTTGCCCATGGCGAAGAAATTGGTCTGGGCACGCGTGAATACGAATTAATCCATTGTTAAGGAGGAGCTTCCCATGTGTGTATTCTGCAGCATCATCAACCATGAAATTCCATCAAAAGTCGTCTACGAAGATGATCTGGTCTTAGCGATCCTGGACATCTCCCAGGTTACAAAAGGTCATACTCTGGTTATGCCTAAGAAGCATGTCGACAATTTGTTGGAATGTGACGATGAAACAGCCGCTCACCTGATTCAGGTCGTCAAGCACTTAGCGAAACGGATTCAGGAAAAAACAGGAGCTTCGGGGATCAATATCCTGAACAACAACGGCGAGGCCGCAGGCCAGACTGTGAATCATCTGCATTTCCACATCATTCCCCGTTACAGCGAAGACGATGCGTTCGTATGCGAATTCAAAGAATCAAAAAAACAAGATCTGGATGAAGTTTTAGAGTTAGTCAAATAATCAAAACTATACGTTTATCCTATAGTTTGTTCTATCTTAGTTAGGGTTTGAAGCTTTGGAAACTTAAATATTATAGCGAATAAATACAGTCTTCTCAAACTAGCGCCTCGGCGCTTTTTTTATTTAGTTTTAAAGTCGTAGATATTTCCTTATTTATAAATTAAATTAGCAATGTTTAGAACATTTAATATTAATGAAGTTATTGTTATAATTATTTCTAAAATGTAATAATTATATTTTATTTGATCTTTACTAAGTTCTGAAATATAAGTTATACACTCTTGAATTTTGTTTTTATCATTATTAATCTCAGCAATGTTAAGATTCTCCTCTAAGCTTTGTAATTTAACCATTTTCCAATAGAAAACCATTCTATTAATATAAATTTTGGGTAAAATTGTTATTACTATGCATGTAAAAAAGCTAAGAACTACTAATGTAACTGTTAATAATTGAAAATTAATCATTCCAGAAATTTTAGAAACCATATTCGAATTATCACATAACAATGTTGTTATATACAAACAATTATACAGTATAGATACTATTAAAAATGTAAGTGAATTCTCTGAAGAATGACTGACTAATTGCTGAATTTCACTAGAACATGAAGGTAGATAATTATTGTGCTTCAGATCATCTAATTTTAGTGGTTCTATAAATTTTGGTGTTGGTAGAAACCAACGCCTTTTTTTCTTGAGCATAAAAAAAAGAGACATAGGTAAGAATTTCCGTTACAATAAAATCACCACAAATTACAGAAAGGAAATCTCACTATGTCCATTACTCATTCTATCGTATCTGTTCTCAATTT